>NZ_RZSL01000116.1:0-13813 GCF_003997355.1 Mesorhizobium sp. M1E.F.Ca.ET.041.01.1.1
GCTGCTCACCGGCGAAGGTTCGGACGAGCTGTTCGGCGGCTATAAATGGCAGGCGTCGACCATCAGGCTTTGGCGTCAGTCATGGCTGCGACGCCTGTTTCGCCCGAAGGCCGCCCGGGACCGGAAATTTGCGCGGCTTCGTCGCGCCCCGTTCCGCAATTCGATCGGCCGGGGATCGCCCTGGGACCGCAACATCGTGCTGCGTGCGCTCTCGCCGGAACTGAACTTCCTGCAAACCAAGCTGTTCGATCGGCTGGATGGCGTCAGCCCGGACTGCGACCGCGCCTTCCTGGCAAGCTGCCTCTACGATCTCTATTCTCATCTGCAGGACCTGCTGCACCGGCATGACCGCCTCAGCATGGCCGCTTCGGTCGAACTGCGCGTTCCCTTTCTGGAGAACCGGCTGATCGATTTCGCGATGCATCTGCCGAGACGGCACAAATATCGCAACAGGACCGGCAAATGGCTGCTGAAGAAGGTCGCCGAAGGTTATCTGCCGCGTGAAAACATCCATGCGGCAAAGAATGGCTTCGAGATGTCCGGCGCCTTTTCGGCCGGCACGCAGGGGCTGCTGCGCGGCGGCTTCCTGCGCGACGCCATGAAATGGTCGGCATCGGAGCTGGACGACCTCATCGACATGGCCGGGAGCGAAGAATCGTCGAGACTGCGCCTCGTCGGCATGGAGATGCTGCTGAGACTGTATTTGGGCGGCGAGACCGCAGGCAGCCTCACCGAGGCGCTGCACGCCGAGACCAGGGGCGCGAAATAGGCAAGGGTTGGTCCAGACCGGCAAGATGCTTGGCTTAAAGCTTCGCCGACGCATTTTCGCCTTTGCCTTCCTGTTGTTGGGCCGCGATCCTTTTGGCGAGTCGCCGGCGCGACCCTGGCCCGCGGCAAGCGCGAGGCGGCAGATGAAGGCGGAATAGCGACCATGATCGACGACGAGCCGGAAAGCGAACGCGTCTCGGCGCTGGCGCCGTTCCGGCACAGCATCTTCCGCGCCGTCTGGTCGGCCAGTCTGGTGTCGAATTTCGGTGGCCTGATCCAGGGCGTCGGCGCCGCCTGGATGATGACCACGATCGCCACCTCGTCCTACCAGGTAGCGCTGGTCCAGGCCTCGACCACGCTGCCGATCATGCTGTTCGCGCTCATTGCCGGCGCCATCGCCGACAGCTTCAACCGCCGCAAGGTCATGCTGGTGGCGCAGACATTCATGCTGGTCGTCTCGGCGCTGCTGACGGTGTTCACCTGGTTCGGCTGGATGACGCCATGGACGCTGCTTGCCTTCACTTTCCTGATCGACAGCGGCACGGCGCTGAACAGCCCGTCATGGCAGGCCTCGGTCGGCGACATGGTGCCGCGCGCCAAGGTACCGGCGGCGATCGCGCTCAACTCGATGGGCTTCAACATCACACGCAGCGTCGGCCCGGCGATCGGCGGCGTCATCGTTGCCGCCGCGGGTGCGGCCGCCGCCTTCGCCGCCAACGCCATCAGTTATATCGGGCTGATTATCGTGCTGTTCCGCTGGAAGCCGGAAATGCCGGCGCCGACCCTGCCGCGCGAGGCGCTCGGCGCCGCGATGGGCGCCGGCCTGCGCTACGTCGCCATGTCGCCCAACATCGCCAAGGTGCTGGTCCGGGGTTTTGCTTTCGGCTTCAGCGCCGGCGCGGTGCTGGCGCTCCTGCCTCTGGTGGCGCGCGACGTCGTCAAGGGCGACGCCTTGACCTATGGCATCATGCTCGGCGCCTTCGGCATCGGCGCGGTCGGCGGCGCGCTGATCAGCATGCGGCTGAGGCAGTTGCTCTCCAGCGAGACGATGGTGCGCGCCGCCTTCGCCGGCTTTGCGCTCTGCGCCCTCAACGCAGCGGTCAGCCACAATGCCTGGCAGACATCGGCGGGCCTGCTCATCGGCGGCGCCTGCTGGGTGATCGCCCTGTCGCATTTCAACGTCACGGTACAGATGTCGACGCCGCGCTGGGTGGTCGGCCGCGTGCTGTCGATCTACCAGACGGCGACCTTCGGCGGCATTGCGCTGGGGAGCTGGATCTGGGGCGTCGTCGCCGACGCCCATGGCGCCGAGACCGCATTGATGGCGGCCGCCGTCGCCATGCTGGCGGGTGGCGCCATCGGCTTGTTCCTGCCGTTGCCGAAGCAGACGGTTCTCAACCTCGACCCCCTCAACCGGTTCAAGGAGCCGATGCTGTCGCTCGACCTGAAGCCGCGCAGCGGACCGATCGCCATCATGATCGAATACATCATCCGCGAGGAGGACGTGCCGGAGTTCCTCGCCACCATGGCCGAGCGCGGGCGCATCCGCCGCCGCGACGGCGCCCGCAACTGGACGCTCGCGCGCGATCTCGAAAATCCAGGCATCTGGATCGAGCACTACCACACGCCGACCTGGGTCGAGTACATCCGCCACAACAGGCGCGCCACCTATGCCGATGCCGTGGTCGGCGAACGCATCCGCGCGCTCCACAGCGGCGAGAACCCGCCGCGCGTGCGCCGCATGATCGAACGCCCGACCACCGCCGGCACGGCGCTCGTCTCACCAAGGGGGCCGATCGATCACTAATCCGCGTCTTTCGGCTCGAAAGATCTGCCTTTCGATCAGCCGGCGCTCTGCATCATGTAGAGCTTGCGCGTCGTCTCGCGGACCAGCCATTCGCCCTTCCAACCTTGCGGCAGGACGAGAAGGTCGCCCGGACCGAGCTCGCGTATCTCGCCATCGGCGCGGCTGACTGCGGCCCGGCCCGAGATGATGTGGCAGATTTCCGACGAGCCTGAGCGATCGGCGCTGAAGCGACCGGGCGTGCACTCCCATATGCCGATGTCGATGGTCCCGTCCGGCGACTGGAAGAAGGAGCGCACGGCTTCGACCTGATTGCCTTCGATGGATGTCGGCTTGGGCGAGAACGCGCCGATATCGGCCTTGGCGAGGTCGTGGAAAGTCGAAAGGTCGATCAAGCTGGTGGTCTCCATGACTAGAGCAATTCCAGGAAAAGTGTGCAGCGGTTTTCCGCCCGGAATTGCTTAAAAAACAAATAGTTAGAGGTTCAGCGGTTCTATGAAACGCCGGACCGCTCTAGTGGCCAGTGATGCTGTCGGCCAAGGCGGCAAGCTTCGAAGTATGCGCGAGCCCCGCCGCCTCGCGTTGGTCGGCGATGCGGTAGAGCTGGTACATAGATTGGACGCCGAGCCAGCGGAACGGTTCCGGCTCCCATGGCCGGACCTTGCGGTTGACCCAAGGCAACCGTGTAAGATCGGTCTCGTCGCCGAGGATCAGGTCGGCAAGCGTGCGCCCCGACAGGTTGGAGCTCGAGACGCCGAGCCCGACATAGCCGCCGGCCCAACCGATACGCGTCTTGGGATCGAGGCCGACCGTCGTGCACCAGTCGCGCGGCACGCCGAGCACGCCGCACCACGCGTGGTCGATGCGGCACCCCGCCGTCTGCGGCAACAGCGTCGTCAGGATCGTGTGCAACTGGTCGATCGTCGCCTGCTGCGTCTGGCCGTTGACGTCGGTGCGCGAGCCGTAGCGATAAGGCACGCCGCGGCCGCCCATGGTGATGCGCCCCTCGCGCGTGCGCTGGGCATAGCAATAGGCATGCGCCGCGTTGCCGAGCAGCTCATGCCCTTCCCAGCCGATCTCGCGCCAGAGCTCCAGCGACAGCGGCTCGGTGGCGATCTGCGCGCTGTTGAGCGCCAGCCAGGTCCGCTCTTCCCCCGGAATGCCGGCGGTGAACCCTTCGGTCGCGCGGATGACGGTTTCGGCCCGCACCGTGCCTCGGTCGGTGGTCACGCTGCCCTTGGCGATGGACGTCACTGTGGTCTTTTCGTAGATCGGCACGCCGAGCCGCTCGACCGCCTGCGCCAGTCCGCGCACCAGCTTGGCCGGCTGCACACGCGCCTGGCCGTGGATGACGAAGCCGCCCATGACATTTTTGATGTTGATGCGCGCGCGTGTCGCGGCGGCATCGAGCGGCTCGATGCGGTTGGGGTCGGCATCCCAGGAGCGGATCGTCTCGCATTCCTCGCGCACGCGCTCGAGCTGCGCCGGATTGGTGGCGACCGTCAGATTGTCGGCGCGGCGGATATCGGCGTCGATACCTTCCGCCGTCGCCACCCGGATGACTTCGTCGACGCAGCCCGCCATCGCCTTCTGCATGGCGCTCACGCCTTGCCGGGTCGAGGTCTTGAGATATTTCTCGCGCGACCAGCCGAAGCCGCCCGACAGCCAGCCACCATTGCGCCCCGAGGCGCCGAAGCCGGCGAACTCGCGCTCGACGAGCACGATGCGGAGCAAGGGTTTCGCCTTCTTCAGATAATAGGCGGTCCAGAGCCCGGTATAGCCGGCGCCGACGATCGCGACGTCGGCTTCGATGTCGCCGGGCAAAGGCGGACGCGGGGAGGGAACCGCGCCCAGATCCGCATACCAGAACGAGATGTCGCCGTTGCGCTTGACTTGCATGGGATGGTTCCTGGGAGAAGTGCCGATCAGGTCTCCGTCGCGTCTTTGCCACAAGCCTGGCGTCGTCGCCAGCGCAGCAAAATTCCCCACTCGCTCGCCGGGCTGGCTTGAGAAAAAGTTCGCCTACCCCTCACCCGAGAGATCTCGCCGCGCCTTGTCGAGCTCCTCGGCGTAGCGCCGCATCAGATGGCTTTCAGTCAAAAGGCCGAGAACGATGCGGTCGTCGAAATCCTCGACGACAGCCAGCTCTTCAGCGCCTGCGCGCTGGAAGGTCTCGGCGGCGGATTGCACGTTCATCGACGGCACCAGCACCGCATCCTTGAACTGGGCCAGCGCCTGCACCGGCGTGGCGCCGTCGGAAAGATCGCTGTGCAACTCGGGAACGAGCAGGACGCCGGCATAGTGCTTGCCCTCTCCGACGGCGATGACGCGCTGGGCGGAACCGAGCGGGATTTCCTTGCGGAATTCGGCCAGAGTCGTCGCGGCATCGATGGTGCGGACGTCCTTGCGCATCATCGAGCCGACATTGAGGCTGCGCATCCAGCCGACATCGTGGGCGCTGCGGATCGTTTCGCCGCGCAGGTGGAAGCGCCAGGTCGAGAAGGAGTAGCCGAAAGTCTCGCGCACCAGGATCGCCGACATGATCGAAGCCGCCAGCACCACACCGGTAAGCGTGAGGTCGCGGGTGGACTCCAGCGCCAGGAAAGTCATCGTCAGCGGGCCGCCGACGACGCCGACGGCGAGAGAGGTCATGCCGACGACGGCGGCGACTGCCGGATCGATGCCTGTCGATGGCGCGGCGAGCGCCATGACGCCGGCAAAGAGCTTGCCGAGCAGTGCGCCCAGGAACAGCGAAGCAAAGAACAGGCCGCCACGGAACCCGGAGCCGAGCGAAATCGCCGAGGCGGCGAGCTTCAGCACGAAAACGCTGGCCACCACGGGAAGCGCGTAGTTCATGGCGAACTCGCGATGCAGTGCGCCATGCCCGCTGGAAAGCACCTGCGGCGTGACCAGCCCGAGCAGCCCGACAACGACGCCGCCGACGAAAGGCCTGGCCGAAGCGTCGATCGCCAGCCGCACGAAGATGCGCTCGACAATGCTCACCAGATGCATGATCGCGATGGACGCCGCCCCGCCGAGGAGTCCCAGCAGGAGGAACGGCACATACTGGCCGGCGGTCAGCGTCGGCAAACCCGCGAGTTCCAGCGGGAACGGCACGCCGCCGAACACTTCGGCCGTCAGCGAGGCCGCGATCGCCGCCGTCATCACCGGCGCGACATTGGCGACCGAATAGATACCGATGACCAGCTCGAAGCCGTAAAAGGCGCCGGTCAGCGGTGCGTCGAAGGCGGCCGCGATGGCGCCGGCGGCGCCGCAGCCGACCAGAATGCGCACGTCGTTGCGGCGGAGCCGGAAGGCACGGGCCAGCCGCGAGGCGATGCCGGAGCCGATCTGCGTATAGCCGGCTTCCAAACCGACCGAAGCGCCGAAGCCGCTGGAGATCATGGTCTGGCCGACGATGATGAAGGTATCGGTGAGCGACATGCGCCCGCCATAGAGCGCATTGGCCTCGATCGGGTCGACTGGGGTGCGGAACTTCCGCCTTCTCAGCCAGATCACCGAGAGGCCGAGCAGCAGGCCACCCATCGCCGGAAACATCGCCTGCACCGGATTGGCCAGCGAAAACATCGCCGAAAGCCGGCCGCCCGGCTGCACGTCGAAGAGCAGCCAATGCATGCTTTGCACCAGCTCGCTCATGCCGGTGACCAGCGCGCCCGCGATCATGCCGACGAGGCCCGCCATCAGCACGATGACGATGCCGCGCGCCTCGAGCACGGGGATCGAATTGATCAGCACCGCCCGAAGCCGGCGGGCGTAGACTTGCGGTTCGTTTCTGGCAGGCAACGGAGAGGCTCGCCGGTATGCGGAGGGTGGAAAGCTGCCGTGCGTGATACGCGCGGCGGCATTGCGTGACAACCGCAATGCCGACCGCTTATGGCGCCATTTTGGCGCTGCGCCGATTAGTGATGTAGTAAACCCATCGCCTGTCGCAGCGAGTTCGAAGGTTCCGTCACACAGCCAAGCGGAAGTCGGCGCGCCAGCCGAGTTCGTGGACCGCCTTGTCGGTCGTGATATGGCCGTTCGGCTCCGCGACGTTGAACGCGCCCTGCGAACCGCGCTCGATGGAAAGCAGCGCAGCGTAGGCTGCGGCATCGACATGCACGGCCGGATCGGCAGCGGTCTCCGCTCCCGTGCCCGGCCCGTAAAGATGGCCATAGCGCAGCACGATGCCGGTCATGGGCGCTTCGAGAACCCGCCGTTCGAGCGCGATGACGCCGCCGACACTGATGCCGCGGCCGCCCTCAGCGCCGCTGTCGAGCGGATCGGTTTCGGCGTGCGGCTCGGGTCCGGGCGCATAGACCCAGGCAATGCTCTGCGCGATCAGGCGCCTGGCGCCGGCCGCCTGCGCCGCGTCGACCAGATTTCGGGTCCCCTCGTCGCGAACGCGCGCATTTGCGATGATCGCCTCGCCCATCAGGGCGGGATCGAGCCCAGGCGGCAGGTCGGTGAGCTGATGGATGACGATCTCGGGCCTCGCCGCTGCGACGGCGGCACGCAAACCGCCGGCATCGAATACATCGACCACCACCGCATCGGCGCCGATTGCGCGCAGCTCCGCGGCCTTTGCAGCGCGGCGCGTGCTCGCCGTCACCTGATGGCCTGCCTCCAGCAGCTGCGGAACCAGGCGGCGGCCGATCGCGCCGGAAGCGCCGGCAAGAAAGATCCGATAGCCCATCGTCTTCCGCTCCATCTCGCGATAATATCAGAGTTCGAACAACGTATAAGAGCTCTGACATCATGCGCAAGCAGAAAGCGTCCTCGGCCATCCCCGCTCCCGGCGAAGGCAAGCGCGGCGAGAAAGGCTATCTCGGCTATCTGCTGCGACAGGCGGCAGGCGCCTACAGGCTGCGGGTCGAGCGGGCGCTGGGCGAATTCGGCGTGACGCAGCCGCAGTTTGCGACGCTGACCATGCTGTCGGCCTATCCCGGCATCTCCAATGCCGATCTCGCCCGGCTCGCGGTGCTCACGCCGCAGACGGTAAGCGTGATCGTCGCCAATCTGGAAAAGGCCGGATCGCTCGTGCGCAAGCCGCATGCGGTGCACGGGCGCATCCAGCATCTCGACCTCAGCGACAGCGGCCGCGCCTTGCTGAAGAAATGTCGTGAACGTGTGCAGCGGCTCGAAAGCGAACTGACGGTCGGGCTATCCGCTCACGAGGAACGCGCCGTCCGGCACTGGCTCGTCGTCGTCGCCACCGCGGACGCGGCGCAGCTGTAAACCGCCCCTCTCCCACCCTCGCGCAAGCTTGGCCGGCTACGGTCGGGGGCCAGCCTTTGTGCTGGGCAGGTATGGATTCGAGGACGACATGGCGATCAGCGAAACAATCCCGTCCGGCGTGGTGGGCAAGAACGGCCGCGACGTCTTCTTCGCGCTCGGCATCGTCGTCATCCTGGCGGTGCTGTTCCTGCCGATCCCGGCGTTCCTCATCGACATCGGCCTTGCCTTCTCGATCGCGCTCTCGGTGCTGATCCTGATGGTGGCGCTCTGGATCCAGCGGCCGCTGGATTTTTCCTCCTTCCCGACCGTGCTGCTCATCGCCACGATGCTGCGGCTGTCGCTCAACATCGCCACGACGCGCATGATCCTGTCGCACGGCAATGAGGGCACGCATGCCGCCGGCTATGTCATCTCCGGCTTCTCGAAGCTGGTGATGTCGAGCGACTTCGTCATCGGCCTCATCGTCTTCATGATCCTGATCGTGGTGAACTTCATCGTCATCACCAAGGGCGCCACCCGCATCGCCGAGGTCGGCGCGCGCTTCACCCTCGACGCCATCCCCGGCAAGCAGATGTCGATCGACGCCGATCTCTCCGCCGGCATGATCGACGAGAAGACCGCGCAGCTCCGCCGCCGCGAGCTGGAGGAGGAATCCTCCTTCTTCGGCTCGATGGACGGTGCCTCGAAATTCGTGCGCGGCGACGCGATCGCTGGCCTCATCATCACCGCCATCAACATCGTCGGCGGCATCGCCATCGGCTATCTGCGCCACGGCATGGGCCTCGGCCAGGCGGCCGACGTCTTCATCAAGCTGTCGGTCGGCGACGGGCTCGTCACCCAGATCCCGGCCCTCATCGTCTCGCTCGCCGCCGGCATGCTGGTCTCCAAGGGCGGCACCCGCGGTTCGGCCAACCAGGCGGTGTTCGGCCAGCTCGGCGCCCATCCGCGCGCGCTCTATGTCGCGGCCTCGCTGCTCGTCATCCTTGGCCTGATGCCCGGCCTGCCGCTGTTCCCGTTCTTTGCGCTGGCCGGCGCCATGGCCGGGCTCGGCTACGTCATCCCGTTGCGTCACAACCGGGCGCTGGCCGCGGCCGAGGCGCAGAAGAACCAGGAAAAGGCGAACAAGGTCGAGGAGGAGAAGAACTCGGTCAAGGCGTCCCTGGCCACAGCCGAGATCGAGCTGCTGATCGGCAAGCAGCTCTCGACCCGGCTGCTGGTGGCGCATCAGGAACTGGTGTTCCGCATGTCGAAGATGCGAAAGAAATTCGCGCAGCAATACGGCTTCGTCGTGCCGGAAGTGCGCGTCACCGACGACTTCGCCATCCCGCCCAAGAGCTACCAGATCAAGGTCCACGGCACGGTCGTTGCCGAATACCAGATGCGCGTCGGCGAAATCATGGTGCTGCTCGGCACGCGCGGCGTGCCCGATATCCCGGGCGAGGAGATCCGCGAGCCGGCTTTCGGCATGCGCGCCTATTCGGTGCTCGAGACCTTCGCCGAGGACCTGAAGCGCGAGAACTACACCTTCGCCGACAACATGTCGGTGCTGCTCACCCATCTCTCGGAGGTCATCCGCAACAACCTGCCGCAGCTTCTTTCCTACAAGGACATGAAGGCGCTGCTCGAGCGGCTGGACCCCGAATACCGCAAGCTAGCCGACGAAATCTGCACCTCGCACATCTCCTATCCCGGCCTGCAGGCGGTGCTGAAGCTTCTGCTCGCCGAGCGCGTCTCGATCCGCAACCTGCACCTGATCATCGAGGCCATCGCCGAGATCGCGCCGCATGTGCGCCGCACAGAGCAGATCGTCGAGCATGTGCGCATACGCATGGCGCAGCAGATCTGCGGCGATCTTTCCGAAGGCGGCATGCTCAAGGTGCTGCGCCTCGGCAACCGCTGGGACCTTGCTTTCCATCAAAGCCTCAAGCGCGACGCCAAGGGCGAGGTGCGCGAGTTCGACATCGATCCGCGCCAGCTCGAGGAATTCGGCCAGGACGCGACCAAGGCGATCCGCAAGCATCTCGAAGCCGGCGAACGCTTTGTCCTCGTCACCGCGCCCGACGCGCGCCCCTATGTGCGCATGATCATCGAGCGGCTGTTCACGACGCTTCCCGTTCTCTCCCATGTCGAGATCGCCAAGGGCGTCGAGATCAAGGTGCTCGGAACGATCTCGTGAACGCGCTCTCGCAAGGCGTCGTCATCGCCGCCTTCCTCGCCTTCTGCCGCATCGGCGCCTGCTTCATGCTGATGCCCGGCATCTCCAGCACCCGCGTGCCTCTCCAGGTCCGGCTGTTCGTGTCGATTGCGGCCACCGGCGGCCTGCTCGCCTTCCTCTGGGATAAAATCTACCCGTTCGTCGATCCGCGCCCGCAGGTCTTGGCGCCGATGATCGTCTCCGAGCTTCTGGTCGGCGGGCTGATCGGCGCCATGACCAGGCTCTATATGGAAGCGCTGCGCTTCATGGGTTCGGCCATCGCCATGCTGATCGGCTATGGCGGCTCCGGCGGACCGGCGATCGAGGAGCCTGAGCCGCAGGCAGCACTTGCCGCCATCATCTCGTTCTCGGCGCTGCTTCTGCTGTTCGTCTTCGATTTCGACCATGAGATCGTGCGCGCGCTGGTCGCTTCCTACACGGTCGCGCCGGTCAACGTGTTCTTCAACCCGCAGGCGGCGCTCGTCGACGTCACCGACACGGTGTCGGACGCGTTCTTCCTGGTCCTCCGCCTCGGCAGCCCCTTCGTCGCCTATGCCATCCTGGTCAATTTGACGATCGGCTTCGTCAACAAGCTGACGCCGCAGATCCCGGTCTATTTCATCTCGCTGCCCTTCGTCATCGCCGGCGGGATGATCATCTTCTACTTCGCCGTCGGCACCTTGCTGTCGCTGTTCGTCGACGGCTTTGTCGACCTGACGCTGGCGAGATAACCCGATGACCTCGCGCAAGGACCGCCTGAAGAAGCTGGTCAAGGTACAGGAGCAGTTGAAGGCGCTGCACGAGACCCGCCATGCCGGTTTTCTCTCCGCGGCCGCGGCGGCGGAATCGGAAGCGAGGGAACTCATCGAGCATTTCGACACCGACAGCTCGCTGGCCGGTCTGTTCCCGGCGCTTTACCATCGCCGCATCGCCGCTGCGCTCGGCCGGAAGGAACAGAGCCTCGAGAATGCCCGGCAGGAGGCGGCGCTGATCGCCAGGGCAACCGCCCGCACCAACATGGTCGAACGCGCCTACAAGGACGTGCGCCGCCGCGACGAGCGCGAGCGCTCGGACCGCGAGCGGCTCGACCTGATCGCGCAGAAGCGGCGCGACGAATAGCGTCCAGAATTCCTCGCCAGACCCGATGTTGATGTCCGCGGGCGTTGCGCGGTCATGCGACAACGATGGCGCCGGCCATCAATCTCAGGAACCTTTTGGCCGCCGCGGCGTCAATTCTGGGTCCGACACCCGAATGGATGGATCGTCGGCAAACCTTCCGAAGGAGGGTCACCAATGACCGCGCAGAAAAATCCTGATCTAGGCCCCGACTTCACGGTCGGAGTGCCGATTGCAGCGTTTGGCGAGAGCGTGCTGCTTGGGGGCCATGTCGGCGAGGAGCCGGTGCTTCTGGCGCGTGTCGGCGAGGAAGTGCTGGCGGTCGCAGGCAAGTGCACCCACTACGGTGGGCCGCTGGCCCAGGGGATCGTGGTCGACGACACGGTTCGATGTCCCTGGCACCACGCCTGCTTCAATCTCCGTACCGGCGAGGCGCTCGCCGCGCCCGCCTTCGACCCGCTGCAGCGATGGAGCGTGGAGCGCCGGGGCGATCGCATCTTCGTGACCGGCAAGGTTCCGGCAGACAAGGAGGCCGCATCGTCATCGCAGCCGGATGCGGCAGGCCAACAGGAGCGCATCGTCATTGTGGGTGGCGGTGCCGCCGGGTTCGCGGCAGCCGAAATGCTGCGCCGCGGCCAGTTCGCCGGCGAAATCACCATGCTCAGTTCGGACGATGACGCACCTTACGACCGCCCCAACCTGTCCAAGGACTATCTTGCCGGGACGGCGCCCGAGGCGTGGATTCCGCTGCGCGGCCCAAAATTCTACGCCCGCACCAAGATCGACCTCCAGTTGCAGACGACGTGTGAGCGTATCGACGTCGACGGTCGGGCGGTGATTGCCGGCGACGGTCGGGTCTTTCCGTTCGACCGCCTTCTGCTGGCGACGGGGGCTGAGCCGATTCGCCTGCCGCTTGCCGGCACCGATCGCGACCACGTCTTCACATTGCGGTCGCTGGCCGACAGCCGCGCTATCATCGAGCACGCTCAAAGCTCGAAGACGGCGGTCTTGCTCGGCGCGGGGTTCATCGGACTGGAGGTGGCGGCAGCCCTTCGCAAGCGTGGCCTCGCGGTCCACGTTGTCGCACCGGAGGCCTATCCGCTTGAAGCAGTCCTTGGACCGGAACTCGGCGCATTCATCCGCTCGCTGCACGAAGAGCATGGCGTCGTTTTCCATCTGGGCGCGACGGCCGAACGGATAACCACCCGGACCGTCGCGTTGAGCGACGGCCAAGTGATCGATGCCGATCTTGTCGTCGTCGGCGTCGGCGTGAAGCCGCGCGTCTCGCTGGCCGCCGATGCGGGCATCGCCGTCGACCAGGGTGTGCTCGTGAACGAATTCCTCGAGACAAGCGTGGCCGGCATATTCGCTGCTGGCGACGTTGCTCAATGGCTTGACTTGAAGACGTCTGAGTCGCGGCGCGTCGAGCACTGGGTCGTGGCGGAACGCCAGGGGCAGATTGCGGCGCTAAACATGCTCGGCCTTCGGCAACCCTTCTCGAGCGTTCCGTTCTTCTGGAGCGCACACTACGACGTATCGATCCGCTATGTCGGCTACGCCCGGTCGTGGGACTCCGTCGAGATCGATGGGAGCATCGCCGATCGCGATTGTCTGGTCGGCTACAAGAAGGGCGGCAAGATTATCGCCGTTGCCGCCATCGGTCGTGACGTGCAGGCTCTGGCCTGCGAGGTTTCCATGGCTTGATCACGCGTTCGACTGCTGGAAAGCGTTCGAGCAGTGTCGAGACGCTGGACTTTGACGCCAACGGCGGAAATCCGTGCCCTGGCGCCCGGCGGACGAACGATCCACTTCGGCAATCCGGTCCTCTGGCCAAATCCCCAGGTAAGCCTGCCACAAGCTTGTTGGGTCATTGTGCAACTAACAAAACCCGACAAAAAGGCAGTGCTTTCTTGGCCATCTCACCACCCAGCGACATCGTTATGGACGTCGCCCGCGCAGCGGAGCCGGCCGATGTCGAGGCGGCGCGTGCCGCGCTTGCGAGGCGTACCGGTGGCGCCCCGGGCACGTTCTCCGTCGATCCGGCAACCACTGTCGATGCTGGTTCCGTGCTCTCACGCGCAACAGCCGACAAAGCCGAAGCGGCGAACCCGGCGAAAAAATTCCAGCGCTTCGAGGCGATGGTGCTGACGACTTTCATCCAGAACATGATGCCAAAGGACACCGAAGGCGTTTATGGCAAGGGCCTGGCCGGCGACATGTGGAAGTCGCAGCTTGCCGAAAAGGTGGCCGATGTCATGGCCGCGCACGGCGGCATCGGCATCGCCAAATCAATGCTCGCCGACCACTATCTGGACGGCAAGCACAAGGTGCCGGTCGGGCCCGTTGGGGGCGGACCGGAGAAGGTCGAGATCGACCGGCAGACCAGGCTTTCGACCTCGATGATCGAGGAGCTTGAGCGCAAGGCCGCCCGGTCGATGACCGGCGACGACACGACCAAAAAAACAGACATCAAGATCTAGGGATTTACATGGCCGACCAAACGGATTTTTCCAACCTGCCTGCACGGACCACCGCCACGGAAGCGTCGATCGCGCCTGCGCGGCCCGGCAACCTCGCAGCCATCATCGGCCGTATCGAAGAAGCGGTGGACGAGGAAACGGCGGGTATCCGCAGCGGAACCGGTTACAACCTCAAGGCCTCGAATGCCCGCAAGAGCCGCTATCTCTACGAGC
>NZ_RZSL01001170.1:0-704 GCF_003997355.1 Mesorhizobium sp. M1E.F.Ca.ET.041.01.1.1
GGTTGGCGGCGAGCGCGGTGCCGCGGATCAGGTTCGCGCAGACGAAGGGGAAATTGGCGCCGGCCAGCTCCTTGTCCATGAAGGACAAGCCGTAATTGAATTCATGGTTGCCGAGCGTCGAGCATTCATAACCGAGCAGGTTCATGCCCTTCATGATCGGATGCAGGTCGCCGTCCTTCATGCCTTTCTCATAGGCGACGTAGTCGCCCATCGGATTGCCCTGCAAAAGGTCGCCATTGTCGATCAGCATCGAATTGGCGGCTTCCTTGCGCACCGCCTCGATCAGCGAAGCCGTCCGCGACAGGCCCATCGTGTCGTTCGCTTTGTCGGCGTAATAGTCATAGGGCAGCAGGTTCACATGAATGTCGGTCGTCTCCATGATCCTGAGGTGCGCCTGATTGGCCTGAGCACGGGCGGAAAACGGGTGCAACATGATCAGCGCCCCGCTGGCGGCGGCGGCGGCCAGCAGCGAACGGCGAGTGACGAGCGGTTGTGACATTGCTTCCTCCTCTTCGACAACGCGACAACCCCTGCCCCTGGGTTCGGAACATGGCGCCGAAGGCACTTTGAGTCCACGGCTGCCGGAAGCCTGTTGATCACGACAAGGTGACGCGTCGATGAAACGGGCTTGGCGGGCGATCAGCGCTTGTCGTCGTCGCCCTGGGTGATCAGCCGGGCGCTGCGCTGTCCGGTGAAATATATCC
>NZ_RZSL01001171.1:0-703 GCF_003997355.1 Mesorhizobium sp. M1E.F.Ca.ET.041.01.1.1
AGGCCTTGCCGGCCGATCACGTGATGCTGTGGGAAGAAGATCTCCTTTTCGCCCCCATTCAGTACCCGCCAACGGGCAATCCGGCGCTCGAGGGTTCGCCTGACGCCATCGGGAACGGCGGCCTCCCCGAACTCGTCTTACATACTCTCGAAAGTGGTGACGGTGAGAATGCCGCTGATCTTCAGCTGCTCTTCCACGCGTGGCCATATCTGTTCCAGGAGGGCGGCCATGGTACGCCAGTGCCGCGGCGCTTCTTCTGGGATAGCAGGCGCGGATTCTTGTCGATCCGGCGCGCACTACGTTCGCTGATACCGGCCTTGGCGGCTGCAACGGCCTGGGTGTGGTGACGACGCCGAGACATGTAACGATGTACCTGTTGATTGGGATGTGGAGGCTAGGCATCGGTACCTATCGCTGCTATGTTCGATAGGTATTCCCATACCACCAGTCCGCGCGCCCCGATCAGAGCTCCCTCGCAGGGGCTTCTGTCGCGCCCGCAGCGGCCATCGTAGTCGTCGCTGAACCGGCCACCGCCGCGCAGTAATGGCTCGTCTAGGGAATTTTTCATCGTGCGGATGATGCGGATCAGCTTTTCGCTCACGCCGCCAAAGCGAAGCCCGAGGTGGGCTGATTGGCAGCTTTTCCCCCTCGGGCCATCGATCGGCTGTGAGGAAGCGGCAAACTGATCGCGCCACATCGACAC
>NZ_RZSL01001172.1:0-699 GCF_003997355.1 Mesorhizobium sp. M1E.F.Ca.ET.041.01.1.1
CGTTCCCCGCCTTGGAAAATATACAAAAGCGAAGGAAACGCCCATGCTGCCTGGCCTCAAGGCCGGATTCACGCTGGACGCCCGATTGGAGGCGGACAGTGAGCAGCTCATGTGGCTCGGCCTGTGCGAACTCAGGCTGATGAACGATCGCCGCTGGCCGTGGCTGGTCCTGGTGCCGCAGCGGCCAGGCGTGGAGGAAATCCACGAGCTGACGCCGCTCGACCAGGCGATGCTGACCTTCGAGACCAACATGGTGGCGCAGGCGCTGAAGCGGGTGACCGGCTGCACCAAGATCAACACCGGCGCGCTCGGCAACATCGTGCGCCAACTCCATGTCCACGTCATCGCCCGCACCGAAGGCGACCCCGGCTGGCCGGGGCCGGTCTGGGGGCACGGCATGCGCGAGCCCTATCAACGCCCCGACATCCGCCGGTTTGCCGAAACGATCAAGGCAGCGCTATAAGCCGACCAGTGTCCATCAGAACCCCGAGACCCCATGCGCTTTCGTCTGTTTGACGCGCCCCTGCGCGAGCCGAGCCAGTTCGTCGGTTTCGCCGGAAACCAGATCGACCGGCAATCGGAAAACCGCGCCGACGACGCGGTGGAGAAAGCCCTTGCCGATCAAACGGCGCGGTTTTCCGATTGCCGGTCGATCTGGTTTCCGGCGAAACCGACGAACTGGCTCGGCTCGCGCAGGGG
>NZ_RZSL01001173.1:0-699 GCF_003997355.1 Mesorhizobium sp. M1E.F.Ca.ET.041.01.1.1
GGGTAAGCATCGTCTGATCGATATCGCTGAGTTCACGTGGATCTGCTTCCAGCCACTCGTTGTTGTGGCGCCTGAGCAAGGCAAGCGGTCAAGGTCTGGCTCTGGTGCTGGCTGCGGTGCGATCCCCGCACGGGCCAGGTGCCGCTCGTGTCGACGATCCACCTCGCCGCGACCAGAGAGCTGCTACTCTCTTCCGCTGTTCATTCTGGCCTCTTCGCAATGAATGTCATAAAATCACCTGTCGCAATTAATGGTTTTTGATTTGGCTCCAGCAGCTGGCAGATATCGCCGAGAGTTCCGCAGAGAGCGTCGAAAGTTTTGGCCGCCTTCTTCCGCAGCCGCGCCTTGAGTTTTGAGCAGACCTGTCTTGATCGGGTTGAGATCGGGCGAGCATGGCGGCAGGATCAGGAGCCAGTGCCCTTT
Source organism: Mesorhizobium sp. M1E.F.Ca.ET.041.01.1.1 (assembly GCF_003997355.1). NCBI lineage: Bacteria > Pseudomonadati > Pseudomonadota > Alphaproteobacteria > Hyphomicrobiales > Phyllobacteriaceae > Mesorhizobium > Mesorhizobium sp. M1E.F.Ca.ET.041.01.1.1. Next base: position 424 of record NZ_RZSL01001173.1, read on the forward strand.
GGCCAACCAGTGGGCGGCGCGTACCTTGCCGACAATCTGGGGTTCCGAACCCGACAGTTGGTTTTCAACCCGACAGTGGCCCGCCTCAGAGCAGGCTACCGCCCTTCGGAGCAGGCAGAAGCTAATCGAGGTTCGCGGGTTCCGGTTTGAATGTGCAGGTCGCTGCGCGCCTGATCTTTCGGTCTGGCGGCACATGACAAAAACCCTCATTTTGGCCGACGATACCCGGTCAGGAGCGGGTATCGCAGTCGAGAAGCGACCCGAGCACGTCCACAA
>NZ_RZSL01001174.1:0-698 GCF_003997355.1 Mesorhizobium sp. M1E.F.Ca.ET.041.01.1.1
CTTTTTTGTTGCCCGGATTTCTCGCGCGAGAACCAGAAAAGAAAAAGCCCGCCGGAAGGGCCGGCGGGCGCGACAGGAGGAAGCTGTTTTCTTCTAAATCAGGCGGCGAGAACCGCCTTCGGCTCGACCATTTCGTAGCCGAGCGCTTCGGCGACGGCGCGGTTGGTGATCTTGCCCTTGTGGACATTGAGGCCGTTGCGCAGGTGGTGGTCGTCGACCAGCGCCTTCAGGCCCTTGTCGGCAAGCTGCAGGCCGTGGTGCAGCGTCGCGTTGTTGAGCGCATGCGCGGAGGTGACCGGCACGGCGCCCGGCATGTTGGCGACGCAATAGTGGATCACGCCGTCGACCTCGTAGGTCGGCTCGGCATGCGTCGTGGCATGCGAGGTCTCGAAGCAGCCGCCCTGGTCGATGGCGACGTCGACGAGCACCGAGCCCTTCTTCATGCCGGAGAGCATTTCGCGGGTGACGAGCTTGGGTGCGGCGGCGCCCGGGATCAGCACCGCGCCGACGACGATGTCGGCCGAGAAGCACTCTTCTTCAAGCGCCTCGACGGTCGAGTAACGCGTATGGACGCGGCCGCCAAAAATGTCGTCGAGTTGGCGCAGGCGCGGGATCGAGCGGTCGATTATGGTGACGTCAGCGCCAAGGCCGGCAGCCATCTTCGCCGCATGCAGGCCGACGACGCCGCCGCCCAGCAC
>NZ_RZSL01001175.1:0-694 GCF_003997355.1 Mesorhizobium sp. M1E.F.Ca.ET.041.01.1.1
GCGGCCGGTTGGCCGCTTTGGGATCCAGCGGTTCGTCGATGTCAACCGTCGGAATGTCGCCAGCCGGCGCCGAACCGGCAAGCGGCGGCGTGTCCGCGTCCTTCTTGCCCTTGAAGGCGCGCGCCAGCCCGCTGAACATCGACTTCTTGCGGCCGGTTTTCTCGGCCCTCTCGCCGATCGCGTCCGACCCAAGCGCGGCCATGGCGGCAGCGGCAGCGGCCTCGGCGGGCGTACGCGGACCGGGTTCGTCGCGCGTAACAGGTTCGCCCCGCGCAACAGGTTCGCCACGCGTAACAGGTTCGCTTCGCGTAACAGGCTCGTTGCGCAGGATGGAGGCGGTGCGCGCGTCGAGATCGGCGATGTCTCCGCTCAAGGGCAGCGGCTGGTCGATATCCATCGACGGTGCGTCCTGCACCGCGATCTTGCCGGCGCGGGCCCGCTTGCCGACGGGCTGCGGGTCGACGAGTTCGCTGACCGCTTCGCTGGGACCTTCGGCCTCCAGCGAGCCCAACCGGTCGACGATCTTGAGCAGCGTGTCGTGAATGGCCTCGAAGGTCCGTGAATTGCGCTCGTCCGAACGGCGGGTGAGCGCTTCGAGCGTCTTCAGGTCCTGCGCGAGCCCACCCACGGCGACCGCATTGGAAGCGGCCGTGCTGGAGCTCGATTCGGCCAGCGACCTGACGGCGTTCTCCGC
>NZ_RZSL01001176.1:0-690 GCF_003997355.1 Mesorhizobium sp. M1E.F.Ca.ET.041.01.1.1
CCGTGATCCGATGAGCGACCTCGTCCTCCACAACTACTATCGCTCCTCCACCTCCTACCGGGTGCGGATCGCGCTGGAGATGAAGGGGCTGAGCTACACCTATGTGCCGCATCACCTGCGCCATGGCGAGCATCTCGAGCCGGCCTATCTCGCGGTCAATCCGCAAGGCCTGGTGCCGGCGCTGGTGCTGGACGACGGAACGCTGCTGACGCAATCACTGGCGATCATCGAATATCTCGACGAGATCGCGCCAGAGCCGCCGCTGCTGCCGAAGGATGCGCTGGGCCGGGCGCGGGTCAGGATGCTGGCGCAGATGATCGCCTGCGACATCCATCCGGTGAACAATCTGCGCGTGCTCACCTCGCTGCGCACCCTGTTCGGCGCCGGCGACGAGGATGTCGTGAACTGGTTCCGGCACTGGGTGAACGAAGGCTTCCAGCCGCTCGAGAAGATTTTGGCTTCGTCGCCTCAGACCGGCACCTTCTGCCATGGCGAGACGCCCGGACTGGCCGATATCTGCCTCGCCGCCCAGGTCACCAACAACGCCCGCTTCGGCGTCGACATGACGCCCTACCCGGTGATCTCGCGCATCCACGCCGCCTGCATGGCGCTGCCGGCGTTCCAGAAGGCGGCACCGCAGAACCAGATCGATGCCGAATAGAGAAGCCACAGACCCGGACGAAGCAAAGA
>NZ_RZSL01001177.1:0-688 GCF_003997355.1 Mesorhizobium sp. M1E.F.Ca.ET.041.01.1.1
CGCTTCGCCAGGGCGCTCGACGCCGAGGCAGGGCCGGGGCGCGCGCCGGCCGGCCAATCGTGGCTCGCCAAGGCCTTCGGCCGGGTCACGGCGATGCCCGCCGGCGTCGCCTGGGCCGCGGCCGCGGCGCTGCTTGCGCTGGTCGTGGTGCAGTCCTTCGAGCGGCCGGGCGGCAAGGGCAGCGATTTCGAGATCGCCGGTGCCGAGGACGATCTCGCGAAGCTGCCTTTCGCCCTGGTCAAGTTCAAGCCGGACGCCAAGATGTCGGACATCGCCGCGTTCCTGAACCAGAACGGGCTGAAGATCGCCGGCGGGCCGACGGCCGACGGCGTCTTCCACGTGACCATTCCGGCGAGCAATGCGGCCGACTACGGCAAGCTTATCGGCCTTATTGCCGCCCAGCCTTTCGCGGATGCTGTGGTTCAGGGAAGGAAACCGGTCGATGGCGGCTAAGGCGGTCGTTCTTCACGCGGCACTCCTCGCGGCGGCATGTGTCGCCGCGCCTTCGTTCGCGCAGACCAACGACCCGAACCTTTCGCAGAAGCAGGTCGATTGCCTCAACCGCACGACGGCCGCGGGCGCCGGATGCGATCAGGATGGCGGCGGCGCCAAGAACGGCGGCGACAAGTCGGGCACGGGCACCGCCGCCGTGGTCCTGCCGGCGCTGATCGTCGACCTGTTTCCGAAC
>NZ_RZSL01001178.1:0-678 GCF_003997355.1 Mesorhizobium sp. M1E.F.Ca.ET.041.01.1.1
CTCTTAGACGGTTGGCCTCAAGGATCGGACTCTCGCCCGCTCAGGGCCAACATGACCAAGCCGGCATCATCCGGCATTGATCCAAATCAAGGCATGGCGTGACATTTGTCACGCACAATGCGGAAGCAGAGGGAAAGCCTCAAATCGGAGACGAAACATTTGGATGAAATGACGTATGAGGGCGTAGCGCCGGAAGAGCTGCCGCTGTTTCGGGGGCTGCCCGTATCCCGCCGGACCGATCTGATGCGACACGCCATGGTGCACAGCGTGTCCTCAGGCACCGTTCTGTTCGAACAAGGCGACGTGCCGAACTTCCAGCTGATCGTGCTGGCGGGGTCGGCTCAGTTGTTTGGACGATCGGCCGAAGGCCGTGAGGTCTTGATCGAGGCCGTCAGAGCCCCGGATCTCGTCATCCCCGCCGCCGTCCTGACCGGCGCGCCTTATCTCATGCAGGCCCGAGTGCCCGAGCCTTCGCGGTTTCTGTTGATTCATGCGGCAGCGTTTCGCGCGGCGGTGGAAGCAGAGCCGTTGCTGGCACATGCGGCGATCGGAAGCCTCGCCGCGCAATTTCGACGCATGGTTCGGCAGATCAAGAACCTCAAGCTGAGGAACTCGACCGAGCGCGTCGGATGCTATCTCCTGGCCCTGTCGAAGCGGCAGGGCACGCCGGACCGAGCC
>NZ_RZSL01001179.1:0-670 GCF_003997355.1 Mesorhizobium sp. M1E.F.Ca.ET.041.01.1.1
GGGGGGGCGCCCCCGAAAAAAGCCGCCCGCCATGAAGCCACCAGCCATGGGGCCGAAGGAAAGCCTAGGACTTGCAACCGAGCGTATCCTTGAACTTGGCGAAGTTCTCGCCGCTGATCAGGGTGGCGTCCTGGAAATAGTCCTTCTGCATCTCTTTGCCGTTGGCCTGGTCGTAAAGCGCCTGGATGGCGGCCGCGCCATGCTTGGCGCTGTCCAGCCACATCGTGCCGCGGAAGCCCGAGGGCTTGCCGGCGCCGAAGGCCTCGCAGGAACGGGAACCGTCGATGCCGATGCCGATGACATTTTCAGGCTTCATGCCGGCATTCTCGGTGGCGCGCACGCCGCCGAGCACGCCGTCGTCGTTGCAGGAGAAGAAGATCCACTTCTCGGCGTCGGGATTGGCCGTCAGCGTCGTCGACACCACGTCGATCGAGTTGACCATAGTGTTGTCGTAGGGGATCGAGACGATGCGCGACTTGATCTCCGGGATCGCCGCCACCAGTGCCTCCTCGGCGCCCTTGTTGCGGCGCATGCAGGTGTCGGCCTTCTGGTCCTCGATCGAGCCGACACGCACTTTGGAAAGGTCCTTGTCCCAACCTTCGGCCTTGGCGATGCGGGCGATCTCGCCCCCCACCTGCTTGCCGATGTTTAGCGCGGTCATGCCGACATA
>NZ_RZSL01000117.1:0-13771 GCF_003997355.1 Mesorhizobium sp. M1E.F.Ca.ET.041.01.1.1
TCACGACATAGTCTGCAAAACCGCCGTCGCGGTGGATGCCGATCGCCCTGAGATTGCTGCACAGGTTGACCCGGCCGGCCCGGCAGTGGCTGCAGCGCCCGCAGGAAATGTTGGGGTCGCCGGTGACGCGGTCGCCGACAGAGATATCGGCAACCGCATCTCCGACAGCCTCGACGATGCCGCAGAATTCGTGGCCGAGCGTCACCGGCGGTTTTGACGGAAACTCGCCATGGAGAAGGTGCCTGTCGGTGCCGCAGACGCCGCAGGCTTCGATCCGCACCAGGACATCCTCCGGCCCCGGCGCAGGTTTGGCGACCTCGCGAAGCGCAATGCTGCCGATTGCCTCCAGCCGGACGGCTCTCATGACTTAGTCACCTCAATTGAAACTCGGCGGCTTCGAAAGGTCGGGCGCCGGCGCCGCCGGCTTGGCGGGCGGTGTATCGCCGAAATTCGGCGGCTGCGACAGATCGGGCGCGCCGGGGGCTGCCGGCGCCGTGCCGCCATTGGCGGGCGGCGCCGCGCCATTGTCGGCCGGCGGCGTGCCTAGCGGCGACAGTCCCGGCATCTCCGGCAGCTTCAAGTCTATCGTGGCGGGTTCGACAGCGGCACCCTTGTAGCGCATCACCATCTGCGGGAAGGCGATGGTGAGCCCGATCATGATCACCTGGATACAGACGAACGGCACCGCGCCCCAGTAGATCTGGCCGGTGGTGACCGGCGCGATCTGCTTGCCGGTGATGCGGTCGAGATAAGGCACGCGCGCCGCGACCGAGCGCAGGTAGAACAGCGCGAAGCCGAAGGGCGGATGCATGAAGCTGGTCTGCATGTTGACGCCGAGCAGCACGCCGAACCAGATCAGGTCGATGCCGAGCTTGTCGGCGGCGGGTGCGAGCAGCGGCACGATGATGAAGGCGAGCTCGAAGAAGTCGAGGAAGAAGGCCAGCACGAAGACCAGCAGGTTGACGCCGATCAGGAAGCCGGTCTCGCCGCCGGGCAGCGAGGTCAGCAGATGCTCGACCCAGATGTGGCCGTTGACGCCGTAGAAGGTGAGCGAGAAGACGCGCGCGCCGATCAGGATGAACAGCACGAAGGAGGACAGCCGCGTCGTCGAAGCCAGCGCCTGTTTGATGACGTCGAACGACAGCCGCCTCTTTGCCGCAGCCATGATCAACGCGCCGACTGAACCCATCGCGCCGCCTTCGGTCGGCGTGGCGATGCCGAGGAAGATGGTGCCGAGCACCAGGAAGATCAGCGCCAGCGGCGGGATCAGCACGATCACCACCCGGAGGCGCTGGTCGGCGATCGCCACGACATAGATCACGATCACGCCGACAGAGGCGCCGAGAATGTCGGCGTTGTCGCCATGCGCCGGCACCAGATAGCGGTAGGCCGCATAGGAGATGGCGGCGGTCGCCAGCAAAGCGACGATCAGCGAGATCACGCCGCGGCCGAGCGTGCGCGCCTCGGGAGGCAGGGCCGGCATCGAGCTCGGCCGGATGATCGACATGATCAGGATGTAGAGCATGTAGATACTGGTCAGCACGAGGCCGGGAATCAGCGCGCCGGCATACATGTCGCCGACCGAGCGGCCGAGCTGGTCGGCCAGCACGATCAGCACCAGCGAGGGCGGGATGATCTGGGCCAGCGTGCCGGAAGCGGCGATGACGCCGGAGGCGAGCCTGCGGTCGTAGCCATAGCGCAGCATGATCGGCAGCGAGATGAGACCCATGGCGATGACGGAGGCCGCCACCACGCCGGTCGTGGCGGCAAGCAACGCGCCGACGAAGATCACCGCATAGGCAAGCCCGCCGCGGACCGGGCCGAAAAGCTGTCCGATCGTGTCGAGCAGGTCCTCGGCCATACCGGACCGTTCGAGCACGATGCCCATGAAGGTGAAGAAAGGAATCGCCAGCAGCGTGTCGTTCGACATCACCCTGGTGCCGTAGAAATTGTCCGGCAGCGCGTGCAGAAGCGGCCAGGCGAGGTTGATCGATCCGCCGGAGTAAGGCGACAACAGCACGCCGATGAAGAAGAACAGGAGACCGTTGGCGGCGAGCGAGAAGGCGACGGGGTAGCCGATCAAAAGGAAAATGATCAGCGAGGCGAACATGATCGGCGCCATGTTCTGCGCGATGAACTCGATCATGAGCGCACCTCGCCGGCCAGCGACTTGGCTTCTTCGGCCAGAGCCTCGGCCTCGAGCTTGACCTGGTCATGCGCCGAGATGAAGGGATTGGGATCGTCCATGTCGCCGCGCATGATCGCGATCTTCTTGATGATCTCGGAAACGCCTTGCAGCGCCAGCAGGAAGAAGCCGGCAAGCAGGATGGCCTTGGCCGGCCACACGATCAGGCCGCCGGCATTGGTCGACATCTCGCCGCTGTGGAAAGACAGCGACACGTAAGGCACGAAGTAGATCACCATCAGCACCACGAACGGCATCAGGAAGAAGAGGTGGCCGAGGAGGTCTATCCAGTGCTGCACGCGGCGAGGGAACATGCCGTAGACGATGTCGATGCGGATATGGTCGTTCTGCTTCAGCGTGTAGGCCGCCGCCAGCATGAAGGCGGCGCCGAACAGGTACCATTGCAGTTCGAGCCAGGCATTGGAGGAGGTGTCGAACGCCTTGCGGATGACGGCGTTGCCGGCACTCACCAGGATCGCCAGCAGGATCAGCCACGAGATCCAGCGGCCGATGAACTCGTTGATGCGGTCGATCGTCCTGGAGAGAGCGAGCAGCCCTGCCATGAAATTCCTCCCTGATGCTGGCGCCGCGCCCGATTCCCCCTCCGGTGTCGCGTCGCTTGGCCCAACGGTATGCAGTGCGTGGTCCGGTTGGTCAACATGACAAGGCGCGACAAACGACGGCGCCGGTGGAAAGCTGCCGGTTCACCGAACGTCATGCAACCAAAGTCTGAGGGATTCAGGCGACCTTGGCCTGGTCGCGGCTTGCGCCGATCAGCACCAGCATGGCGACGAGGAAGAGATATATCCAGCCATCGCGCCATTCGATCGGGAAGTAACCGGCCCACAGCGATTCGGCCATTCCGAAGGCCGCGGCGCCAAGCGCCGCCTTGAGCGGCGACAAATAGCCGCCGACCGCCGTGACGAACAGGATCTTGAGGCCATAGACGAGACCGGTGCCGAAGCTGATATTGCCGTAATAGAGGCCGGCGAGCACGCCCGCAAAAGCCGCGCAGAAGCCGCCGTATAGCACCGCGCGGCGGAACACCGCGCGCACGTCGACGCCGCACATCGCGGCCGCCTTCGGATCGTCGGAGACGGCTCGCCAGCAGCGGCCGAAGCGCGAATGCGAAAACGTCCAGGCCGCCAGCGCCACCACCGCTATCACGGCGGCGCAGTCCAAAAGCTGGATGACGGTGAGCGTGACCTTGAAGCCGGCATCCTGCGCGAAGACGACAGGATCGGCGAGCATCGGCGGCAGCCAGAGATCATGGGTGTCGGCGGCGATGCGGCTTGCTTCCGACAGGAACAGCAAGATGCCGAGCGTCGTCACCACGATGGCGTTGGGCGACCTGTCGGCCAGCCTTTCGAAGACGCTGCGCGACAGCACTTGGCTGATCAGCACGGCATAGAGCAGAGCGGCCACGATGCCGAGCGCGACCGACGCGAACAGCGTCAGCCACAGCGCCTGGTAGCCGAAGGCCGCGGTCAGGATCATCGTGTGGCCGCAAAAGGCAAACAGCGCGCCATAGGCAAGGTTGGTGCGGTGCAGGATGCCGTTCGTCAGCACATAGCCGAAGGCGAGCAGCGCATAGAGCGCGCCGGAATGCAGCCCGTTGAGCACCTGCTGGTAGAAATAGAGCATTGAGCATCCCTGCAGCGCTGCGCCCTTTGGGACGCGCAAAGGACGCTGGAGCACTTTGATTTAGCGGCGAGCCTTGCATCAGGAATCTAACTTGTCAAATACGTTTTATCGGTTAGATTTCCTGCCATGACGGTATCCTGGACCCCGCACCGCTTCACCGGCGGCATCCTCGCGCTCGACACGGCGAACACGGTCGTGCTGCGCAACGATCCGGAAAAGACTTTTGATCGTTTCGACGATCCCGCCGAGATCGCCCGCTTCGCCGAGGCGGCAAGCGGCTTTCGCGCCGCCGAGCTCGGCGGCCGGCGGCTGCAGGCGCCGGAACCGGGCGGCATCGCGCCGGTCGTGCTGTCGATCCGTGAGGCGACCGACCGGCTGTTTCGCCATGCCATAACGAAAGGCGCGATCTCCGCCGGCCATCTGCCGGATTTCCTGACGGCCTGCGCCAGCGGCCTTTCCGGTAGCAGCACCGAGATCGGGGCGCCGGGCCAGCCGTTCGGCGATCCGGCGACACCGATCGCCTTCGAGGCGGCCTTGGCCGTCTCGGCGCTTTCGCTGTTGCGCGACGAAACCGTTGCCAGGCTCAGGATCTGTCCGAACTGCAGCTGGCTCTTCGTCGACCGCAGCCGCAACGCCAGCCGCCTCTGGTGCGACATGGCCGTCTGCGGCAACCGCCAGAAAGCGAACCGCTTTTATCGCCGCCGCACGGCGGCCAGGGAGGCCATCAATGCCTAGCAAGTTCCGTTCGATCGCCCTCGGCGCGGCCTTGATTGCCGCCACAGTGCTCGGCGCCTGCCGCGATACGGGCAAGGAGCAGCTCTTCGCCATTTCCGGCAAGCTGTTCGAATTCAACTACAGGCTCGGCATAGCCACCTATGTCATCACGCTGAGGCCGCTGCGGCCCATGGGCGAGGGGCAGGTCGCGGTCGTCAATTTCCAGAATCCAGCCGGCGGCGACCCGCTCATCGTCAACCAGAAGATCTGGCCCAAGCTTCCCCATATCACCTTGACCAGCCCTCCGCTCACCTGCGTCGTCAAGGACAAGCCCTATTCCGTCACGATCCGCATCGAGGATTCGAGCGGCACCCTGCTGCAAAGCCTCGAGACGACGATGACCTCGACGGAGGACCAGACGATGCTGCCGGACCGGCCTCTGGTGATCGGGCCGAAATACGAGCTCAACCCGGACCTCGCCGGCCATCCCGACGGCAAGCTGCCCGATGAGCCGAAGCCGGATTGCTCGAAGGCGGTCTAATGCATGTCGCCCAAAAGTGTGTAGCGGTTTTGGGAAAACGACATGCACAAAAACAAAGATTTAAAGCGCGTCGCTCGACGCGACGCGCTTTAGGGCACGATCTTGAACCGGAGGTCAGCGTCAGCAAAAACTGCGCAGCGGTTTCGGAAAGATCGTGCCCCGGCAGGAGACGCCGGCTGCTGAAATTTTCGTGCTTCGTGAAGCGTTTAGCTTCGTCTTAAATGCACTGGGCGACTTCACTCGGACCGTTTGTTGCGTCCGCTCTGGCCCCTGCTTTTTCGTTTGACCTCTCCCGCAAGGGAAGAAAGACTGCGGCGTCCCACTCCGACGTTGGCCGCCCGTCTGAGGCGTGCCTCCGCAGAGGAAATGCCTGATGACGCTGCATGACGTCGCGCTCGACGACAAGTTCGACCTTGGCAAGGAGCGCGTTTTCCTGTCCGGGGCGCAGGCCGTCGTGCGCATGCTTCTTATGCAGCGCGAGCGCGACCGCCGCGCCGGGCTCAACACCGCGGGCTTCGTCTCCGGCTATCGCGGCTCGCCGCTCGGCGGCCTCGACATGCAGCTCTGGAAGGCGAAGCGGCAGCTTGCGCAATCCGACATCGTCTTCCAGCCTGGCCTCAACGAGGAACTCGCCGCCACCGCCTGCTGGGGCTCGCAGCAGACCGAGCTGCTCGGCGAAGGCACGCATGACGGCGTCTTCGCGGTCTGGTACGGCAAGGGGCCGGGCGTCGATCGCTCCGGCGACGTGTTCCGCCACGCCAACCTCGCCGGCTCGTCCAAGCATGGCGGCGTTCTCGCCCTGATGGGCGACGACCACATGGCCGAATCCTCGACCAACGCGCATGCCACCGAATTCCTGTTCGTCGACACCATGGTGCCGATCCTCAATCCGGCCGGCGTCCAGGAGATCATCGACTACGGCCTTTACGGCTTTGCCATGTCGCGCTTCGCCGGCACCTGGGCGGCGATCAAATGCGTCAAGGACAACATCGAATCGACGGCCTCAGTCGACGCCTCGCTCGAGCGGCTGAACATCGTCACTCCTGACTTCGACATGCCGCCCGGCGGCCTCAACATCCGCCACGAGATCGACATGCTCGGCCAGGAAGAGCGGCTGCATGAGCATAAGCGCGCCGCCGCTTCCGCCTTCATCCAGGCCAATGGGCTGAACCGGATCGTCTATTCGGGCGGTCGCAACCCGAAGCTCGGCGTCATCACCATCGGCAAGAGCTATCTCGACGTCCGCCAGGCGCTGGAAGATATCGGCATCGATGAGAAGGCCGCAAACCGCATCGGCATCCGCCTGTTCAAGGTCGGCTGCCCCTGGCCGCTCGATTTCCAGCACATCGCCGACTTCGCGCGCGGCCTCGACACCATCGTCGTCGTCGAGGAAAAGCGCTCGCTGATCGAGGTGCAGCTGCGTGAAAATCTCTACGGCACCGCCGCCCAGCCGGCCATCGTCGGCAAGAAGGACGAGCGCGGCGACTGGCTGTTTCCGGCCAAGGGTGCGCTCGATCCCAACGAGATCGCGATCGCGCTCGGCGAGCGGATCCTGCGCACCATCGGCCCGTCGGAGGAGATCGCCGCGCGGGTGGCGAAGCTGCGCCAGTTCCAGGCGATGCTCGCCGACACCGTCGACATCGGCTCGCGCACGCCTTTCTTCTGCTCGGGCTGTCCGCACAATTCCTCGACCAAGGTGCCGGAGGGCTCGCTGGCCGCCGCCGGCATCGGCTGCCACTTCATGGCGCTGTGGATGGACAGGAACACCGTCGGCTTCACCGCCATGGGCGGCGAGGGCGCGCAATGGGTCGGCCAGGCGCCGTTCTCGAAGCGCGACCATATCTTCCAGAATCTCGGCGACGGCACCTACAACCATTCCGGCCTGCTGGCGATCCGCTTCGCGCTGTCCTCCGGCGCCAACATCACCTACAAGATCCTCTACAACGACGCGGTCGCCATGACCGGCGGCCAGCCGCATGAAGGCGGCCTCACCGTGGATATGATCGCCAGACAGGTGCGCGCCGAAGGCGTCAACCGCATCGCCATCGTCACCGACGAACCGGACAAATATGCCGGCAAGGCCGATTTCCCGGCTGGCGCCACGATCCATCACCGCGACGACCTCGACCTGGTCCAGCGCGAATTGCGCGGTGTGAAAGGCGTCTCGGTGCTTCTCTACGATCAGACCTGCGCCGCCGAGAAGCGCCGCCGCCGCAAGCGCGGCACCTTTCCCGACCCCGACAGGCGCGTCTTCATCAACGAGTTGGTCTGCGAGGGTTGCGGCGATTGCGGCGTGCAATCCAACTGCGTCTCGATCCAGCCGGTCGAAACCGAATTCGGCCGCAAGCGCCGGATCGACCAGTCGAGCTGCAACAAGGATTTTTCATGCCTTGGCGGTTTCTGCCCCTCCTTCGTCACCGTTCATGGCGGCAAGATCAGGAAGGCCGAAGGCATCGCCGGCAAGACCGATCCGCTCGACGGCGTGCCGTCGCCCGCCGAATTCCCGCTTGGCGGAGAGGGCTGGGCGGCGATCATCGACGGCGTCGGCGGCACCGGCGTGGTCACCATCGGCGCGGTGCTCGGCATGGCCGCCCACCTCGAGGGTAAAGGCTGCGGCATGATCGACATGGCGGGCCTTGCCCAGAAGGGCGGCTCGGTCTTCACCCATGTCCGCATTGCTTCGACGCCCGAGGACATCCACGCCATCCGCGTTTCGGCCGGCAAGGCGGATCTCGTGCTCGGCTGCGACCTCGTCGTCTCCGGCGCCAAGAAGGTGCTCGCCGCGGTGCGCGAGGGTCACACGATGTTCCTCGCCAACACCGCCGAAATCATGCCTGGCGAATTCACGCGCTCCGCCGATTTTTCCCTGCCGGTCGAACGGCTGAAGAAAGCGATCCGCGCCGCCGCTGGCGACGACAACGCCCACTTCTTCGACGCCACCCGCACCGCCACCGCTTTGTTTGGCAATTCGCTCGGCGCCAACATGTTCATGCTCGGCTTCGCTTTCCAGCATGGCGGGCTGCCGCTGTCGGCCGAAGCCGTTGAAAAGGCTATCGAATTGAACGGTGAAGCCGTGGCGATGAACATCGCCGCCTTCCGTTGGGGCCGTCGCGCCGCGCACCAGCCGGACTTCGTGCGCAACCTGGTCGGCAAGACCGGCAAGCCGGTGTCCGCGCCCGCCGAAACGCTGGACGACATCATCGCCCGGCGCGTTGCATTCCTCACCGCCTACCAGAACGCCGCCTATGGCAAGCGCTATGCCGATAGGGTCGCCGCGCTGCGTGCCGCCGAGGCGCGGGCGGTTCCCGGCTCGACCGCTGTGACCGGGGCCGCCGCCAAAAACCTGTTCAAGCTGATGGCGATCAAGGACGAGTATGAGGTGGCGCGGCTCTATACCGACGGCAGCTTCGCCTCCGATCTCGCAAGGCAGTTCCAGAGCTACGAAAGGCTCGAATTCCATCTCGCGCCGCCGATCCTCGGGCGGCGCGGCAATGACGGCAAGCCGAGGAAATCGAGTTTCGGTCCCTGGATGATGAAGGCTTTTCGCCTGCTGTCGGCCATGAAAGGCCTGCGCGGCACGACATTCGACCTCTTCGGCCACACCGCCGAACGGCGCGCCGAGCGGCAACTGCTTGCGCAATACGAGGCTGATCTCGATCTGATCGCCGCAGCGCTTGCGCCGGGCAGGGTCGAAGCCGCTGCCGCTCTCGCCTCCGTGCCCGCGCTCATCCGCGGCTATGGCCATGTCCGGCAGGCCAGCGCAGCAAAGGCGGCCGAGGAGCGCTCCAGACTGCTCCAGCGGCTGAGCCAAACCGTGCCGGTGCCGGTTCTCAACGCCGCCGAGTGATTTGCGCCGACTCTTTGCCCAAGGCCTTTCCGGCCCGCCCAGGTGTTCGCGCCTTGGCGGGCAGGCGGAAGCTGCTGCTCAAGCCATCGCTGTTCTAAGCCTTTCTTAAGGCGGTTGTGGCATGACAAGGCTTAGCGTTGGGCCGACCATATGGGCAGAACAAAGACCGAAAGCATCCCCGCGGATGTTTATATCCAATTTGTGCGCTCGTTGTTCGACAACGCGCATATGTTGCTGATCGGTGGCGCGTGCTATTGGATCCTCGGATTCATGATCTATCTGCGCACGCACAACCCCTTGTTCCTGACGTTTTCTTTTGCTCTGCTTTCCGTCAGCCTTATCCGTTACTTCGGCATTCGCAGCTTCCTGCGAACAGGCGGCGTGATTGCCGATGTCGAACACGCGCAGCGGTTGGAGCGCAGCTACATCCTGAAGGGCTGCCTGCAGGGCCTCGGCCTGGGCGCGCTGTGCTTCGTGTCGATCTATGTGTATCCCGATCCCTTTGCCGAGCTGGCGGCGATGTCGCTGACCTTGGCCACCCTGGTCACGGTTGTCGCCCGCAACTACGGCTCGCCGCGCATGGTGCGGATCTTTTCGGTGACCTTCATCGGTCCGGCGGCGCTTGCGCTCCTGCTGCGCATGGACGCGCCTTCCGTCGTCCTCGGCCTGATGATCATCCCGATGACGTTCATCACCATCACCGGCGCCGACCATGTGCGCAACGTGCTCTTCTCGGCCGTCATCGGCCACAAGCAGGCGAGAAACCTGACGCGCAGGTTCGACCGCGCGCTCAACACCATGTCGCATGGCCTGGTCATGCTCGGCCCGGACGGACGCGTCGCGGTCGCCAATGCCGAGGCCGCCCACCTGATGTCGCTGAAGTCGGCCGACGCGCTGCTCGGGCGTTCGATCCACGGTCTTCTGATGCGCGGTGTCGCCGGCGGCATGCTGGCACCGAAGGACTGCCGCTACATCGAGGCGCAGCTGACGCGCGCCCTGCGCGAGGGCCGCGACCGCAAGGTGCTGGTTTCGCTCGCCAACGGCCAGCACTACGAATTCTCCGCGCGCGAAGGCAGCCAGGAACTCGGCGTCGTCACCTTCGAGGATGTGACGGCCCGCGTCGAGGCGGAGGAGAAGATCCGTTTCATGGCGCGCTACGACAACCTCACCGGCCTGCCGAACCGCGCCTACTTCCACGAGCTGGCCGGCGAGGCCATGGCGTCCGGCGACCGCGACCGGCTCTGCGGCCTGGCGGTGCTCGATCTTGACGATTTCAAGAGCGTCAATGACACGCTCGGCCATCCGGTCGGCGACGGGCTGATCTATGCCGTGGCCGAGCGGCTGGCGGCGGTTGCCGGGCCTGGCATCAATGTCAGCCGCTTCGGCGGCGACGAGTTCATGATCTATTTCGACCGCATCGAGGATGAGAGCCATCTCGGCAGCCTGCTCGACGAGATCTTCGCCGACTTGCAGGGCGAAGTCGACGTTGCCGGGCATGGCCTGCGTATCCAGGCCAGCGGCGGCGCGGTGTTGTCCATCGTCAAGGACACCGACGTCGATGCCATGATCGTCAAGGCGGACCTTGCGCTCTACAAGGCCAAGGAGCTCGGCAAGAACAGCTGGCGGCTGTTCGAGGCTTCGATGGATGCCGCCTTCCGCAACCGCCAGCTGATGAAGGCCGATCTGCGCAGCGCCGTGCAAGCCAAGGAACTGCGCGTCGTCTACCAGCCGATCGTATCGATGAGCACCATGCGCATCGCCAGTTGCGAGGCGCTTTGCCGCTGGGATCATCCCGATCTCGGGCCGATTTCGCCGGGCGTCTTCATTCCGCTGGCCGAGGAGATGGGCATCATCTCCGAGATCAGCACCTTCGTGCTGCAGGCAGCCTGCGCCGAATGCGCCAAATGGCCGGCGCAGACCAGCGTTTCGATCAACCTGTCGGCCAAGGATTTCCGCAACCGCGACGTCGTGCAGAAGGTGCGCGACGCCTTGGCGGCGTCGGGCCTTGCGCCGCACCGGCTCGAGATCGAGGTCACCGAGACTGCCCTGCTCGACGACAAATCGCTGACGCGCGAACTGATCGAGGAGTTGAAGACCCTTGGCGTTCGCATCGCGCTCGACGACTTCGGCACCGGCTATTCGAGCCTCAGCTATCTGCACAAGCTGCCGCTCGACAAGATCAAGATCGACCGCTCCTTCCTGATCGACGTGACCCAGAGCGCCCAGTCGCTCGATCTTTTGAAGGGGATCGTCGGCTTGACCCGGACCTTGGGCCTGGTCGTCACCATCGAAGGGGTCGAGACCTTCGAGCAACTGAAGATACTTGTGCGCTCGGTCAAACCGGACCTCGTGCAGGGTTTCCTCTTCGGTGCCGCGCTCAGTGCATCGGGCATCGAGACGATGTCGAACGTCACCTGGCCGTTCGCCGCGGACCTGCGTCTCGCCGCCAAGCGGACGGCCAGGTAGCGCAGTTGCGGAATTCGCTCGATTGAGATCGGCAATGCACGTTGATCAAACGTGCGCAGCATTTTCTACGAAAACAGAAGTTTTGAAACTTATTTTGCAACGTTTTCCAGAATAACTTCAGAAAAACCTGTCGAATCTTTTCCATCCGTAACTGCATAAAGGTGAATATTTGTAGAAGGTCGACGCTTCTGCCGGATTCTGACACGGATTAGTGCTTTCTGCTTGCAGATTTGCGGCGTCCTTTCATGTTGAAAGTGAGCTTAGTGCAAGGCGCCAGATTTGCTTTTTCAGCGCAACGCTGCCGCCTGCAATTGCGCCGATTATTAAGGTTAACGAAGGGTAAATCAGCAGGGTTGAATTTTCGGCTTGTGTCTCATTTCAACTCGAATAGCCTAATCATAGGCGGATACGAGGACTTGAGATGGATGCTGCGAGAAACGATGCGCAGGCTGGCGCCGGCGCAAACACTGGGTCGGCGCTGAACCGTTCGATCATGCAATTGCTGGAGCATGTCGACTATCGCCTCATCACAGGGGGCGAGGATCTGGAGGCGATCTACCGCCTTCGCTATCACTCCTATTTGCGGTCAGGCATGTGCGGCCCGATCGCCAGCGGGATGTTCGAGGATCGCTGGGACAATCTGCCGAATTCCTACCGGTTCGGTGTCTATTTCGATGGTGAATTGGTCAGCACGCTGCGCCTCCACTATATTTCCCGCGAGCACCCCTATTCGCCTTCCGTCGACGCCTATCCCGAAATATTGGCCGAGCGGCTTGCCCGCGGAGAGACCTTCATCGACGGAACGCGGTTCGCGACCGATCCTGACAGCGCGCCCGCGCCTGGAGTCCTGCCTTTCCTGACGCTCAGGCTCGGCATGGTGGCCTCCAGCTACTTCGGCCAGACCGCGGTGCTCACGCCGGTCAAGGTCGAGCATTCCGCTTACTATGCCCGTATCTTCCATGCCGTGCAGCGGACCGAGGGCAAGGTGTTCCCGGGCGTTCTTGCGCCGATCGCTTTGTTCGAAATCCCCTGTGGCGAAAATTTGCGCCTGACCCTCGAACGGTTCCCATTCTTCAAGTCGACGCCGATGGAACAGCGGCTGATGTTTGCCAACCCGGCGATCAACCGGCTGACGCCGCTGTCCATCATTCCGACGGCGAAATACTATCGCGACGCTGCCTGAACCCTCCGAGCATCGTGGACCTTTCCTTCGGTTTCGCCGTTATGAAATAGCGGCGTCGCCGTCGAGCGGCGCCGCGGTCCTGCGCAACAGGCGTTCGCCCCGGGCCCATGTCGGGTTGTTTGTTCATGGGAAGGATACGATCATGACCATCCATTCACTCGCGCTCGCGCCCCTGATCTCGCTGATCGCCGGCATATTGATCCTGGTGATGCCGCGCCTGCTCAACTACATCGTCGCGCTCTATCTGATCGTCGTCGGCCTGCTCGGCCTGTTTCCGCAGCTCGCCGGCTGAGGTTCAGCACCCACGCTGCGTCGCGGTGGCGGCGTCCCGTCCCATTTCAACTTTCATTTGAGGCTGTTGTCGCCGGTCGTGCGGCAATAGCGCCATTGCTCTTGGTCCGGCTTTTCGCTATGTGCCTCGAAGATGTCTTCGAAGGGGTATTCCTATGGCTGATCATGCGCCGACCGGTCCTGTCGAACTGGGTGCGAAGATGGACTATGCCGAGCATGACCGCACCTATGCGGCCTTCCTGAGGCTGGCCAAATATGGATCGCTTATTTGTCTGGCAATACTCGTGGCGATGGCTTTCGGTTTCTTCGCGGGCGGCTTCTTCTCGGCGCTGATCCTCTTCGCGGCTATCATGGCCGCCGGCGCATTCATTCTCCGGTAGTTTTCTCAAACCCTTTGCCGGTGACGCCGCCGGAGATCGGTCGGCGCCTTGCGGACAGGTTCCAGCCGAAAGGATCAAGCGGTGGGGCAGTCGGTATTCATCCCTCGTGAGCTTGACGCGAACGAGCCGCGTGTGGCGGCTTCGCCTGAGACGGTGAAACGGCTGGCGGGCCTGGGCTTCGAGGTGATCGTCGAGAAAGGCGCGGGCCTCGGCTCACGCATCACCGATCAGGATTTTGCCGCTGCCGGCGGCACGATCGGCACGGCCGGCGATGCCAAAAAGGCCGATGTGGTGCTGAAGGTGCGTCGGCCGACCGATGCCGAGCTGAAGGGCTACAAGTCCGGCGCGGCGGTCATCGCCATCATGGATCCCTACGGCAACGATGCGGCACTTGCCGCGATGGCCAAGGCCGGCATCACCGCCTTTTCGATGGAATTCATGCCGCGCATCACCCGCGCGCAGGTGATGGACGTGCTTTCCTCGCAGGCCAATCTCGCCGGCTATCAGGCGGTGATCGACG
>NZ_RZSL01001180.1:0-670 GCF_003997355.1 Mesorhizobium sp. M1E.F.Ca.ET.041.01.1.1
GCCATCTTGTCGCCCGGCTGCATCTTGCGCTTCACCGCCACGAAGACCTTGACCATCTTCATGACGCCCGGAGGCATTTCGTCGCCGCGCTGCACCTTCTCGACCTTGTCCATGAAGCGCTGCTCGAGCGCCTTCTTGGAGTCGTCGTACTGGCCGCGAAGCGCTTCCAGCTCGCTCTGGAGCTTCTCGTTCTCCACGGCGAACTGCCACCACTGCGAGCGCGGATACTCGTCAAGCGTGTCTTTCGACAGCTTCGAGCCCTTCTTGAAGCCCTTCGGTCCGGCGATCGCATCCTTGCCGACCAGCATGTCGGAAAGGCGCGAATAGACGTTGCGGTCGAGGATCGCCTGCTCGTCGTCGCGGTCCTTGGCCAAGCGCTCGATCTCCTCGCGCTCGATCGCCATGGCGCGCTCGTCCTTCTCAACGCCGTGGCGGTTGAAGACGCGCACCTCGACGACCGTGCCGAAGGTGCCCGGAGGCATGCGCATGGAGGTGTCGCGAACGTCGGAGGCCTTTTCGCCGAAGATGGCGCGCAGCAGCTTTTCTTCCGGCGTCATCGGGCTTTCGCCCTTCGGCGTGATCTTGCCGACCAGGATGTCGCCCGGCTGCACTTCCGCACCGATATAGACGATGCCGGCCTCGTCGAGGTTCTTCAGCGCTTCTTCCGAGA
>NZ_RZSL01001181.1:0-669 GCF_003997355.1 Mesorhizobium sp. M1E.F.Ca.ET.041.01.1.1
GGAAGTTGGCGATCGATTCCACCGTCTCATGCGGCATGGCGGAATTCACCTGTGCGCCGCGCAGCCGCAGCACTTCGAGCCCGACGGTGACGACGGCGATGCTGCCACCCAGAATGGGATCACCCTTCCTGCCTGTCCGCTGCAATTGCGGCATCAACTGGTTGATGCGGTCATAGGCAAGGCTCTCGAAGGCCGAACGTCGGGGGATGCGCTCGTGCAGGCAAAGGCGCGCCAGGTCCTCTCGCATCGCCTGCGAGATGCGCTCGACGGTGACCCAGGGATTTGCCGGCAGCACGACGATGAAGACGCCGATGGCAATCAGGATGCCGACCAGGATCGATGCCGATCCGGCGAAAAACGGGCCGGGATCATAGGTCATCAGCTGGTGCGGGCTGAGGAAAGCGAGGAAGTTGATGGCGAAGGCGGTGGCGACGCCGACATGGCGCGGATTGGCCATGCCGAGCGCCGCCGGCACCAGGATCGGCACGACAAAGAGCGTGAACCAGCCGAAGCCGGGCAGCGCCGGCAGGGCGACCTGGCCGACGAGGAAGGCGAAGGGCAGTGCCAGCAGCGTTCCCGTGAAGAAGCCCCAGGCGGACTGGACCGGATCGGGACGTGCTGCGAACAGGCTGGAGACGACGGCAACGAGGATGACGGTGCCGGCTGCCT
>NZ_RZSL01001182.1:0-664 GCF_003997355.1 Mesorhizobium sp. M1E.F.Ca.ET.041.01.1.1
ATCCGCAGAAGCGGCTCGACGCCTATCCGCACCAGCTCTCCGGCGGCCAGCGGCAGCGCGTCATGATCGCCATGGCCTTGGCCAACGAGCCGGAATTGCTGATCGCCGACGAGCCGACGACAGCGTTGGACGTCACCGTGCAGGCGCAGATACTCGAACTGCTGGCGGGCCTGAAAAGCCGCAAGGGCATGTCGATGCTGTTCATCACCCACGATCTCGGCATCGTGAGAAAAATCGCCGACCGCGTCTGCGTCATGACCAAGGGCAAAATCGTCGAGACCGGGCCGACCAAGGAGATCTTCGCCAACCCGCAGCACGCTTATACCAAGCACCTTTTGGCCGCCGAGCCGAAAGGCAAGCCGCCGGCGGCGAACGCCGCCGCCAAGGCTGTGATGACGGGCAAGGACATCAAGGTCTGGTTCCCGATCAAGCGGGGCTTCTTCCGCCGCACCGTCGACCATGTGAAAGCGGTGGACGGCATCGACGTCACCGTGCGCGCGGGCCAGACGCTCGGCGTCGTCGGCGAATCCGGTTCCGGCAAGACGACGCTCGGCCTGGCGCTCGCCCGGATGATTTCGTCCACGGGCACGATCGGTTTCAACGGGCGCGACATCAACCAGCTTTCCTTCAACGCCATGCGGCCGCTGCGGCGCGAGCTGCAGAT
>NZ_RZSL01001183.1:0-663 GCF_003997355.1 Mesorhizobium sp. M1E.F.Ca.ET.041.01.1.1
AATCAGGACGGCAAGCGCGATATGCGTGAGGGAAAGCGCCAGCGATACCAGCAATCCACGCGACAGCCTCACCTGCGAGCCGGCGACATAGGCGGCAAGCAGCGTCTTGCTGTGGCCCGGCGTCAGCGCATGGGCGGCGCCAAACACCACACCCATCGGCAGCACGGCAAAAAGGGCGGGCCAACTGTCATCGGCGGCGAAGGATTTGAGATGCTGCGCCACCGCCAGATAGATTTCGCGCTGGTAATCAAAGAGCGCTTGTATCATCCATGCGCGTGCCCGTGATGGTGGCCGTCCGGCTCGGCCATGGCGAAGGGCAGATCCTCGCTGTCGGCGCCGGCCACCAGTTGCAGCCTGGCGCTGAATTCATGCGGCTCGGCCGGAGCGACCAGGCTCTGCAGATAATGGTGGTCGCCGCCGAGCGGCGACAGCGGCAGGCGCTCGACCCCGCCACCCGACCGCTCGATGGCGATGTTCGCCCGCAGGCCCTCGGCGTGGCGCGAGAGCCGCAGGCGCATGCGCTCGCCCTGCGGCGTGTCGACGATCTCCAGGAGCCCGCTGGCGAGCTTGCCAGACACCAGGAACGGGTCGGGCGCGTGATGGTGGCCGCCTTCGGCCTGCGCCCCGGCAAAGCGCACCGTGACGACATCGAGGGCCGGGATG
>NZ_RZSL01001184.1:0-661 GCF_003997355.1 Mesorhizobium sp. M1E.F.Ca.ET.041.01.1.1
GTTGATGATCGCCATCGCCAGGAAGCCGAGCGGCAGGTTGATCCAGAAGATCAGCGACCAGTGCAGGTGCTCGGCGAAGGTGCCGCCAAGCAGAGGCCCGGCAACACTGGCGACGGCCCATGTGCCGGCAATCCAGGCCGCATAACGGGCCCGTTCACGCGGTGGCACGAGGTCGCCAATGACGGTCTGCGTCAGGGCGAACAGGCCACCGCCGCCAGCGCCCTGGATGGCGCGGCCGATGACCAGCACCAGCATGTTGGGGGCGAGAGCGCTGACCAGCGATCCCAGGAGAAAAATGAGCACGGCGGCATAGATGACCGGCCGGCGGCCATAGACATCGGAAATCTTGCCGTAGAGCGGCGCCATCGCGGTCGCTGTCAAAAGATAGCCGGTGACGATCCAGGGCAGGTATTCGGCATGGCCGAGCGCGCGGCCGATCGTCGGCAGGGCAGGGGCGACGATGGTCTGGTCAAGCGCCGCCAGAAGCATCGGCAAAAGCACGCCGCCGATGATGGCATTCTTCTCGCTCTCGCTCATCAGCGGCGAGGTTGTCGTTCCCATCGTCGTGCGATTGTCGACGGTCTGGTCCATGCGTCATTCTTTCAAACAAAGGCTGGTTCGCGGTCCGCAAACGCGACCGGCTCGGGCGTCTTCCGCCTGT
>NZ_RZSL01001185.1:0-658 GCF_003997355.1 Mesorhizobium sp. M1E.F.Ca.ET.041.01.1.1
CCGCTCGACAACGAAACCGCGGCGGATCGAGCCGATAAGCTGTTCGTGTCGATCAACGCATCGCTCAAGGCCATCGAGAGCCAGCAGCTTACCCGTATCACCACGCTCGCTAATAATGCCTATAGGAACGCCGATGCGATCTCGCAGGCATTGGAAGCTGCAGGCCTGCCGGTCGACGCAGAGCTCGACAAGAACGATGTCGGCGGCCCCTTGGTCCCGCTCGATTCCTCGATGATCTTCGACGGCAAAGTCAAGGAGTTGGATGAGGCTCTTGATGCGCTTGATCAAGTCAAGAAGGAAGCGCGCAAGCTGCCGCTCACCAATCCCGCTCCAGGTCGCGCCGTCACCAGTCCGTTCGGCGTGCGCACCGACCCGATCCTCGGCACGGCCGCCTTGCACACGGGGATGGATTTCAGGGCGCCGATCGGCATGCCGGCCAAGGTCACGGCCGCCGGCGTCGTCACCAAGGCCGGCTGGAACGGCGGCTACGGACGCATGGTCGAGGTCGACCACGGCAACGGTTTCTCCACGCGCTACGGGCATTTGAGCGAAATCGATGTCACCGTCGGCCAGAAGCTCGCCGCCGGCGACGTGATCGGCAAGACGGGCAGCAGCGGTCGCTCGACCCGCCCGCATCTCCACTATGAAGTGCGCCACA
>NZ_RZSL01001186.1:0-656 GCF_003997355.1 Mesorhizobium sp. M1E.F.Ca.ET.041.01.1.1
CTTCGATATTGTCGGGCAGTTGGGGTCGCTGCGGCGCTACGCGCGCTCGCTGACGCGCGACGGCGCCGATGCGGAGGATCTGGTCCACGATGCGCTGGTGCGCGCCTATGAGCGGCGCAGCACCTTTCGCCCGGGCGGCAATTTGCGCGCCTGGCTGCTCGCGATCGTGCACAACATCTTCATCGACGGCATGCGCGCGCGCCGGTCGGAAGCCGCGCGCATAGAGCAGGCCGGACAACTTGCCAATATCAGCACACCCGCGCCGCAGGATCACTCGGTGCGCCTCTCGCAGGTGCGGGAAGCCTTCCTGACGCTGCCTGAAGAACAACGCTCCGCCCTGCATCTCGTCGCCATCGAAGGGCTGAGCTACGCCCAGGCAGCGGAAGTCAGCGGCGTGCCGCTCGGAACGTTGATGTCGCGCATCGGCCGCGCGCGTGCCGCGCTTCGCGAGATGGAGGAGGGCGCTTCGGCGCGCGGCAAAAATCACCTGAGGATCGTGGGAGTTGAACCATGACCGCTATCGTCGATCCCGTAACCGATGCCGATCTCGACGCCTATGTCGACGATCAGCTCGACGTTGCCCGCCGCATCGAGGTCGAGGCGTTCCTGTCCGCCCGTCCCGAGGTGGCGGCGCGGGTGATGTCCGATCTCAGGAC
>NZ_RZSL01001187.1:0-654 GCF_003997355.1 Mesorhizobium sp. M1E.F.Ca.ET.041.01.1.1
GGCGGCGCCCGCCCGCCATTGCGGGAGCCTGGAATCCATCACCAGGATGCCGGTGGCCAGAAGGCGGTGGCTTCCAGTCGTCGTCGCGGTGAGGTCGTTCAGGAGTTCCTCCTTGCGGGCGACCACATCGAGCCGCGCGATAACCAGAGAGTCGAGCTCCTTCAGGTTGCGCCTCAAAACAATCGCGGCTTCCTCGATCTCGGCCAAAGGCACTGTGCCCAGCGTGGCGTCTCTGAGGTCCGTGCGCAGCGCCTCGAGGCGGGACATCTCGAGCGCGACGGCAGCCGAGACCTCGCTGTGCTGAGCCCTGCTTGTCGCCGCCAGCACCGATGGCGCGGCTGCAGCGACCCGTTCGGCCTGGCGCGACAGCTGGAGGGAGGCCAGTGCCGACGGCACCCGATCCGTGGTAATTCGGTCGACGACGTCGCCGACTTGAAGGAAGGCATAAAGCGCCGCAGCGGTTGCCAGTACCGCAAGTGCGCTGATCCCGAAAAAGGCGAACAACAGCCGGCCGCGTATGCCGAGGCGTTCAAGCATCGCGGTGAGTCGGAACAATCCAGCCACACTGGTCTGCATCGGACTAGACGTCTCAGGCGGCACGCCGGCGCTCGGCGAAGCCTATTCAACCGGCACGTACTCCCCGCCCTTCCAGAC
>NZ_RZSL01001188.1:0-649 GCF_003997355.1 Mesorhizobium sp. M1E.F.Ca.ET.041.01.1.1
ACCCAGTGCCGCCTGTTTCAACGCCGCGCCGACGGCCTGACCGCCGATGACACCCGTAATGACCTGAATAACGATAGCGACGAGCGTGTTCGTATCCATGTACCTAGTCCCTCCATAGCCGCCAGCCTCCTCGGGCCGACGCCATCATGAGACGCCTAATTGCTCCAAAGTCAAATGCGCGGCCGCTTAAATAAAAGGGGCGGCCCGAAAACCGCCCCTATAGGACAAAAAAGCTGTGACTATCGCTATTCTGCGGCGATGGCATGCTTTGGTTGCACTGCAGCAGAATAGTCATTCATCAAGGTCTTTGCGATCTCGCCGACCTCGAATCGGTACGGACCGATCTCCGAAACCGGCGTGACTTCGGCGGCCGTGCCGGTGAGGAAGCACTGCTCGAAGCCTTCGAGATCTTCCGGCATGATGGCGCGCTCGATCACCTCGAAACCACGGTCCTTGGCCAGGCCGATCACCGTGCGGCGGGTGATGCCGTCGAGGAAACAATCGGGCGTGGGCGTATGGACCTTGCCGTCCTTGACGAAGAAGATGTTGGCGCCGGTGGCTTCCGCCACCTGGCCGCGCCAGTCGAGCATCATGGCGTCTGCGCAGCCCTTGGCCTCGGCGGCGTGCTTGGACAGCGTGCAGATCATGT
>NZ_RZSL01001189.1:0-647 GCF_003997355.1 Mesorhizobium sp. M1E.F.Ca.ET.041.01.1.1
TATTTTATGTACTTAGATCGCTATAGACTGTATGGTGTCGCGGAAATGTTTTTATCCTCTGATGCGCGATAGGGTGGAAAATACAATGAAGACCATCTCGTGATGCATGGCAAGGAGGAGATACAGTGCGGTGAAGAAAGTAGAAAGTCACCTTTGTTCGATCTAGTAGTAATGGCTAGTACTAGTAACCGTCGTGTTGTTATCCATCCAATCGCAATTTCATCTGCGACTAGCTTAGACTATCTCGCAGAAACGGGATTGAGGCGATCGGTGTTAACAAGCAAAGACCGAGGGCTTACCCGCGAATGTTACCGGCAGGCTTGGTCGATCTATGACATTGCTTGGACTGTCTTCGATGTCTCGGTGGCCGGGCCGGCCACCGATCCGCGCTCGCCAGAAGCGGCGCTCCGCCGTCGCCAAAATACGGGACCCAGCGAGCCAGAACTCGCCCCTCTCGGCGGGTTCGAGAGCGCCGCCCCGCAGCTCGTCGGTCGTGCGGTCGGCACCCATAATCAGCCGGCGTTCTTACGTGCCCTCAGGCTGACCGCGGGCGGGGATTCTCCCTTGCGGGATTCGCAAGCGCCTTCACCTTGGGCCTTCGGCGAACAACTCGTCGGCGTCGTAACAAGTGCAGGGGACGTTTCTGC
>NZ_RZSL01000118.1:0-13593 GCF_003997355.1 Mesorhizobium sp. M1E.F.Ca.ET.041.01.1.1
TCATAAAGCGGAAGGTTGGCGCTACCCCTCATCCGCCTGCCGGCACCTTCTCCCCGTCCTGGACGGGGAGAAGGGAGCCGCTGTCAGGTCGGCATTGAAAATTGGCGAATGAAAGCGTCTTTCTCCCCGTCACTTTACGGGGAGAAATGTCCGGCAGGACAATGAGGGGCAGCGCTGCCCTGACAGAAGAATCAACTTATCACTGTCCCGCCGGCAGCAGCCTGAAATCCGGTAGTTCCCGCAGCACGAGCTCCGGGCCGGCCGGCGAATAGACGACGAAAAGCTGCATCGGCTGGTCGCCGGTGTTGAGCGTCGAGTGGAAGCGGCTTTCCGGTACGTAGATGGTGCAGCCGGGACCGACCTTCGCGACCACCGGATTGCCCTTCTCGTCCTCGACCATCTGCTCGCCATTACCGGAGATGACGAAGATGATCTCCTCCGCGCCCGGATGGTTGTGCCGGGTGTGGCCCTTGCCTGGAGGCAGGTCGACGACGCCGCCGGAAAAGCGGGCGGCGCCGTTCACTTCCGGCGCGACGGTGAGCGCCAGCCTGCCCCAGTCGAAGCCGAAGGCGCTGACATCCTTCGGGTAGACGAATACTTTGCTCTTGTCGGCCATTGCCTCATCCCTCCCTAGTTGCTGGCGGTGTTCGCTTTGCCGACTGCCGCGGCCTTGAAATCCGCCGTCTGCCTGGCGATCGCCGCCTCGGCCGGCAATCGCTCCATCGAGCTTGCGCCGTAGAAGCCGTGCAGTCCCTCGCAGCGCTCGAGAATGTAGCGCGCGTCGTCGGGCATCGAGATCGGCCCGCCGTGGCACAGCAGGATGACGTCCTTGCGCACCGAACGCGCGGCCTCGGCAATGGCGTCGATTTCCGTCACGCAAGCATCGAGCGACTTCGCAGAGGTCGCGCCGATCGAGCCGCCCGTCGTGACGCCCATATGGGCGACGATGATGTCGGCGCCGGCCTTTGTCATGGCGCGCGCTTCGTCGGGGTTGAAGACGTAAGGCGTGGTGAGCAGGTCGAGCTCGTGCGCCTTGGCAATCATGTCGACCTCGAGGCCGAAGCCCATGCCGGTCTCCTCAAAACTCTGGCGCATGGTGCCGTCGAACAGGCCGATGGTCGGAAAATTCTGCACGCCGGAAAAGCCCATCATCTTCAGCTCGGCCAGGAACAGCGGCATGATGACGAAGGGATCGGTGCCGTTGACGCCGGCCAGCACCGGCGTCTTCTTCACCACCGGCAGCACCTCATAGGCCATTTCCTTGACGATCTCGTTGGCGTTGCCATAGGCGAGCAGGCCGGCCGCCGAGCCGCGTCCGGCCATGCGGTAGCGGCCGGAATTGTAGATGATGATGAGGTCGATGCCGCCGGCCTCCTCGGCCTTGGCCGACAGGCCGGTGCCGGCGCCGCCGCCGACGATCGGCACGCCGTCGGCGATCATCTTGCGGAACTTCTCCAGGATTTCCTTGCGCGGAATGGCGGCCATGCTTGTCGGGTCTCACTTCTTGGCAATGTCGAGGAAGGCCTCGGTGGCGGCCTTGGCGAACGCGGGATCGTTGATGTGCAGCGGCAGGCGCGTCACGGTGCGGTTCCTGGTCGGCTTGATGGTGCGCTCGATCGCCTCGAAAAGCGCTGCGTCGGCTTCCGGGTCGAAGAAAGCGCCGCCTTCGATGTCGAGCGCCGATACGCCCTTTTCCGGGATCAGGAAGCGGACCGGGCCGTCGCAGTTGGCGAGGCGGCCGCCGATCCATTCGCCGATCCGGCGGCACTCCTCAGCCGTCGTGCGCATCAGGGTCACGTTTGGATTGTGCTCGTAGAACAGGCGTCCACGATATTTTTCGGGGATGGTTGGCGGCGCCCAGAAGTTGACCATATCGAGCGCGCCGACCGAGCCGACATAGGGCAGCTTGGTGCGGGCAATCGCGCCGAAGCGATCCTCGGTCGCTGGCAGCACGCCGCCGAACAGGAGATCGCAGACTTCGGTGGTGGTGATGTCGATGACGCCGGCGAGCAGGCCGCTGTCGGCGAGCTTCTCCATCGAGCGACCGCCGGTGCCAGTGGCGTGGAAGACCATGCAGTCATAGTCGGCGCGCAACCGCTCGACGATTGCCGTCACGCATGGCGTGGTGACGCCGAACATGGTCAAGCCCAGCGCCGGCTTGCCGGCGGCGATCGGTGCGGGCCTCGCGGCCATGCCCGATATCGCCTGGGCGGCGTTGTGCAGCACGACGCGTGACAGCCGGTTGAGGCCGGCCATGTCGGTCACCGACGGCATCATGACGATGTCGGAGACGTCGACATAAGGCGCGGTGTCGCCGGAAGCGAGCGTGGAAACCATGATCTTCGGCAGGCCGAGCGGCAGCGCGCGCATGCCGGCGGTGATGATCGAGGTGCCGCCGCCGCCGCCGATGCCGATCACGCCGGCGACGTCGTCGCGGGACTGGATGAAGCGGGCAAACGCGACGCCCATGCCGGCAACGGCGGTGCCGCGATCGTCGATGCCGAGAACCGCGCCGGCTCCATCCGGATGATGCGCCGCGACCTCGCTTGCCGGAACATCCACCGGCACGGTTGCGCCGCGCGTGCCGATGTCGACGCGGGCGGCCGTGCCGCCGGCAGCGGCGACTGCGTCGGCTAGGAAGGCAAGCTCCTCACCCTTGGTGTCGGCCGTGCCGACCACGTAGATGCGCTTCATTGGCGTTCCCCGTTGTCTCTAGCGTTGTCCGGCGCGCCCCCCGACACTGCCACCCGCCGCTTCCTGCCCGGCACGATGCCTTGCAATTTTTTGAGACGCGCGTATCGTATTGACATGGATGTCTCACGTCAACAAGCCGCATCGAACGATGATGCCGAGCAAGTGCCGCCAGCCGAAAAGGGGGCACGCGCACGAACGAGGCGGCTGATGCTGGAGACGGCGACGCGGCTGATGCAGGCCGGCGTGACGCCTTCGGTCAGCGAGGTTGCCGAGGCGGCGGAAGTGTCGCGCGCCACGGCGTATCGCTACTTCCCCAGTCAAGCGGCGCTGGTGCACGCCGTCGTCGACGAGGGGCTCGGTCCGATCCTGACCTGGAAATCGGCTTCGGCCGACCCGGAGCGGCGGGTTGCGGATCTCTTCGCCACCGCCATGCCGCGCATCGAGGCTTTCGAGGCGACGTTCAAGGCGGCGCTCAAGCTTTCGCTCGACCAGTGGGCGCGTCGGCAGGCCGGTACGCTGGGCGCCGAGCCGGCCTTCAAGCGCGGCCATCGCGTCGATCTCCTGAAGGATGCGATCGCGCCGCTCAAGGGTCGCCTGAAGCCGCGTCAGTTCAAGCGCTTGGCTCAGGCGCTGTCGATGATGTTCGGTGTCGAGGTGCTGATCGTGCTGAAGGACATATGGGGGCTGGACAGCCGTGACATGATGTCGGTCGCCGAGTGGGCAGCAGGTGCGCTGGTGCGTGCCGCGATGGCGGAATCCGGAGCGAGAGCGGGTGGGGGCTCGGCGGCTTCAGATGCGGGAATGTCTTAAATCTGGTTCGACCAGATTGGGAGGTGGTCTTCTAATATTAGCAGTGACAGGAGGGTTGAAACAAGGGCTGCCCCTATCAAGGAGTAGGAAAAACAAGATAAAACAGGCAGATACCGTTGCAATTGGCTTGTGAGGCCGTTTCTGATCGCCCAAGAAAGAGCTTGACGGCCATCTTGAATTGGTAATACCAGATCAATACACATGATGCGGATCGAAAGTGAGGGCTGCGATCCGTTTTTCCGGCAGGGCGAGGAGGCTCGAAGCCGGAAAGTGCCATCACTGGAGGAACTACCAGGGCCGACCACGCTGCCGGCTCGCATGACACGGTAGAATGCGCACAAGGGAGGAAAACTATGCGCAAGATAGTGACCAGCGTGATTGCTGGTATCGGGCTGGCGCTTGCCTGCGGGACATCCGTCCGCGCGCAGGACAAGGAACTCACCATCTTCTGGGCGGAATGGGATCCGGCGAACTATCTGCAGGAGCTCGTCAACGACTACACGGCCGAGACCGGCGTGAAAGTCACGGTGCAGACCACGCCGTGGCCGGACTTCCAGACCAAGGCCTTCACCGAGTTCAACGCGCATGGCGACGCCTACGACATGGTCGTCGGCGACTCGCAGTGGCTCGGCGCCGGTTCGACGCAGGGCCACTATGTCGACCTCACCGACTTCTTCAATCAGCACAAGCTCACCGACGTGATGGCGCCCGCGACCATCAAGTACTACGCCGAATATCCCGGCGGTTCCGGCAAATACTGGGCGATCCCGCTGGAAGGCGACGCGATCGGCTGGTCCTACCGCAAGGACTGGTTCGAGGATCCGAAGGAGAAGGAAGCCTTCAAGGCGAAGTACGGCTACGACCTCGATATCCCGAAGACCTATGCGCAGCTGCGCGATATCGCCGAATTCTTCCACCGTCCGGACCAGAAGCGGTACGGCGTCGCCATCTATACCGACAACTCCTATGACGCGATGGCGATGGGCGTCGAAAGCGCGATCTTCAGCTATGGCGGCGATCTCGGCGACTATGCGACCTACAAGGTCGATGGGATCACCAATTCGAAGGAGGCCATCGCCGGCCTCGACATGTACAAGGAGCTCTACAAGTTCACGCCTCCCGGTTGGGGCAAGACCTTCTTCGTGGAAGACAACCAGGCGATCACCGGTGGCCTCGCCGCGATGAGCATGAACTTCTTCGCCTTCTTCCCGCCGCTGGTGAACAAGGCCACCAACCCCTATGCCGACGTCACCGGCTTCTTCGCCAACCCGGCCGGTCCGGATGGCAAGCGTTTCGCGGCTCTCGGCGGCCAGGGCATCTCCGTCGTCTCGTACTCGAAGAACAAGGACGAGGCGATGAAGTTCCTGGAGTGGTTCATCAAGGACGAGACCCAGAAGAAGTGGGCCGAGCTCGGCGGCTACACCTGCAGCCAGGCTGTGCTGAAGTCGGAAGCCTTCCAGAACGCCACGCCATACAACAAGGCGTTCTACGACACGATGTTCATGGTCAAGGATTTTTGGGCAACGCCTGAATATGCCGAAGTGCTCGATCAGCTGAACCAGAACATCTATCCGTTCGTGGTCGGCGGGAAGGGCACCGCCCAGGAAGCGCTCGACAAGACCGCCTCCGACTGGAAGGCGACGTTCACCAAGTACAATCGCTACAAGTAAGCATCACAGTCAGAATGCCGGAGGAGGGCTTCCCCTCCGGCATTCCTGTTTCAGGGAGAACGACCGTTGGCTTCGGTAGCCCTCACACATCTTGATCCCGCCTCCAGGGCCGCCGCGCGCGGCTGGTCGGATCTGACCATCCGCAACATGTTCATCATCCCGACGCTGGTTTTCCTGATCGTCTTCAATATTTTTCCGCTGATCTATTCGCTGGGCTATTCCTTCACCAACTTCGCCGCGAACCGCAGCGAGCCCTGGCAGTTCGTGGGCTTGCAGAATTATCGCGAGCTGCTCACCGACGACCACATCTGGTCGAACTTCGTCATCACCGCCAAATACGTGATCGTTTCGGTGGCGGGCCAGATGATCGTGGGCTTCGGCCTTGCGCTGCTGCTCAACCGCAGCTTTCCGATGAAGGGCCTGATCACCACGCTTTTGCTGTTGCCGATGATGATGTCGGCGGCGGTCGTCGGCCTGTTCTGGCAGCTGCTCTACAGCCCGTCCTGGGGCCCGATCAACTACGTCTTCGGCCTGGGCGACTTCGCCTGGCTCTCCAATCCCGACAGCGCGCTTTACGCGGTCGCGATCACCGACATCTGGATGTGGTCGCCCTTCGTCATGCTGCTCTCGCTCGCGGGCCTCTCGGCCGTGCCGCAGCATCTCTACGAGGCCGCCGCGATCGACCGCGCCAGCTGGTGGTACACTTTCACCCGCATCACCTTGCCGCTGGTCTCGCCGATCCTTCTGATCGCGCTGATCTTCCGCACCATGGAGGCCTTCAAGACCTTCGACATCGCCTACACGATGACGACCCAGCCGACCGCCGAACTGATCGCGATCCGGCTCTACAAGCAGGCTTTCCAGCAGTGGGACACAGGCAAGTCCTGCGCGCTGGCCTACATCGTGCTGATCATGGTGCTGGCCATCACCAACCTCTACGTGAAGTATCTCAACAAGGTGAAGGAGCGCTGAGATGGCTGCCGTCCGCACTTCTTCCGAAGTCGCGCTCAATCGCATCGCCATCGTCGCGGTGCTGATCGCCACCTTGATCTTCCTGGCGCCGATCTACTGGATCGCCTCCACGGCCTTCAAGCCGAAGGAACTCGCCGTCAGCGTGCCGCCGACCGTGCTGTTCGAGCCCGAGGTGACGCCGTTCGTGCGGCTCTTCACCAAGCGCGTGCAGATGCAGAAGACCGTCGACCCGCAAGTCTACGAAGCCGCGCCCTGGTGGGAAAAGCGCATCTATGACGGCGGCGAGCGGGTGTTGAAGGTCGGCAAGGACGTGCAGCTTTCGCAATATCCCGACCGCTTCATGAACAGCCTTATCGTGGCCGTGATCAGCACCGTGCTCGCGGTGGGCATGGGAACCTTTACCGCCTATGGCTTCTCGCGCTTCAAGATCGCCGGCGAGGCGGATCTCCTGTTCTTCATCCTGTCCACGCGCATGCTGCCGCCGGTGGTGGTCGCGATCCCGATGTTCCTGATGTACCGGGCGGTCGGCCTCAACGATTCGCATATCGGCCTGATCATCCTCTACGTCGCCTTCAACCTGTCCTTCTCGGTCTGGCTGATGAAGGGCTTCATGGACGAGATCCCGAAGGAGTATGAGGAGGCGGCGCTCGTCGACGGCTATACGCGCATGCAGGCCTTCTTCAAGATCGTGCTGCCGGAAGCGGCGACCGGCATCGCCGCCACCGCCGTGTTCTGCTTCATCACCGCCTGGAACGAGTACGCCTTCGCGCTGATCATGACCAACCGGCGCGCCCAGACGGCGCCGCCCTTCATCCCCAGCCAGATCGGTTCCGGCCTGCCGGACTGGACCACGATCGCGGCGGGCACGTTCCTGTTCCTGCTGCCGGTGGCGATCTTCACCTTCCTGCTGCGCAACCACCTGCTTCGCGGCGTGACGTTCGGAGCGATCCGCAAATGAGTTTTCGCGCCGTCAACGAGAAGTACCTTTTGCCGGCATCGCAGGTCCTGATGGTGCTGGGCATCATTGCGCTCTGCCAGCCATGGAGCCTCAGCCTGCATTCCTATGGTGTGACGATCATCCTAATCGGCCTGATCGGCTTCAACATTACGTCCAAGATTGCGCCGGAGCAGACCGAGGAAACCGGCGCAGCGACGCATGAGGGGGCCGGACAGTGACGCAGATCGAACTTCGCGGCATCGAGAAATTCTTCGGTGCCGTCCAGGTCATCCACAATCTCAACCTCGCCATCGCCGACAACGAGTTCATCGTGCTGCTCGGACAGTCGGGCTGCGGCAAGACCACGACGCTGCGCGCGATAGCAGGGCTGGAGACGATCGACCAGGGCGACATCCTGATCGACGGCAAGGCGGTCCAGCACCTCAAGGCTGCCGACCGCGACATCGCCATGGTATTCCAGTCCTTCTCGCTCTACCCGCATATGACGGTGTTCGAGAACATCGCCTTTCCGCTGCGCGCCACGCGTATGAGCAGCAGCGAGGTCGACACCTCGGTGCGCGAGATAGCAAGGGTGTTGCGCATCACCGACCTGCTCGACAAGAGGCCGTCGGCGCTCTCCGGCGGCGACATGCAGCGCGTAGCGATCGGCCGAGCGTTGGTGCGGCGCCCGAAGGCGATGCTGATGGACGAGCCGATCGGCGCGCTGGACGCCAAGCTGCGCGAGGAGATGCGGGCCGAGATCAAGCGACTGCACGTCAAGCAGGGATCGACCACGATCTACGTCACCCACGACCAGATCGAGGCGATGAGCCTGGCCGACCGCATCGTCATCATGCATGAGGGCTTCATCCAGCAGGTCGGCACGCCTGACGAGGTCTACTCGCATCCGGCCAACCTGTTCGTGGCGCAATTCGTCGGCAGCCCGGTGATGAACATCGCCGAGGCCAGCGTGGCCGACGAGGCCGGGGCGGCCACCGTTGCGGTCGGCGGCGCGCCCAAAGGTTTCGAGTTCCCGCGTGAGCTTCTCGCCAAGCTCAACGGCCACGCCGCCAATGGCGGTCTGACGCTCGGTATCCGTCCGGAGGGCGTGCTGGTCCGGCACGATGCCGCGCCCGGCTATCTACCTGTCGAGGCGCACATCATCGAGCCGCTCGGCTCCTTCGACATCGTCGATCTTCAGGTCGGCTCCAAGATGCTGCGCGCCCGCACCAAGGCCGGCTACGTCTCGGGTCCGGGCGAGAAAGTTCATGCCCGCATCGATCCGGAGCAGGCGCATTTCTTCGACACGGCAAGCGGCAAGTCGCTGGGAGTGAGATTGTGATGGCCGAAGGACACGAGAGGCCAACGATTTGGCCTTTCGAACAATCGAACGCCCGAAGCCATAGCGGAGGGCAGGTCGCCCTCGAAACGAAATTGAGACGGTAGACATGGCCCATATCGAGCTGAAGAACATCACCAAGAAGTTCGGCACTCACACCGCGCTGACCGGCCTCAATCTCGAGATCGCCGATGGCGAATTCTTCGTGCTGCTGGGCGAGACCGGCGCCGGTAAGACGACGACGCTGCGCCTGATCGCCGGGCTGGAGAAGCCGACCGAAGGACAGGTCTTTATCGACGGGGTCGACGTTGCAGGATGGGGTGCGGCCGAGCGCGATGTGGCGCTGGTGCTGCAGCAGTATTCGCTCTATCCGCGTTATACGGTGCGCGAGAACCTCGAATTCCCGCTGAAGCCGAAGATCCGGCGGTTGCCGGATGCCGAGATCAAGGACCGCGTCGCGCGCGCGGCCCGCACGCTCAGGATCGAGCACCTGCTCGACCGCAAGACCGACCGGCTTTCCGGCGGCGAGATGCAGCGCGTGTCGATCGGCCGGGCGATCGTGCGCAAGCCACGCGTGTTCCTCATGGACGAGCCGCTTTCGGCGCTCGATGCCAAGCTGCGCGAGGCGCTGCGAACTGAACTCAAGAACCTGCAGATGCAACTCGGCGCCACCTTCCTGTTCGTCACCCACGATCAGATCGAGGCGATGTCGATGGGCGACAAGGTCGGCGTGCTCAACCATGGCCGCATCGTCCAGACCGGCACGCCGCATGAGATCTACAACAATCCGCGCGACACCTATGTCGCCAGCTTCGTCGGCTCGCCGCCGATGAACCTCATCGACGGCAAGCTGGTCGAGAACCGCGCGGTGATGGCGCCGATGAATTTCGAATTGCCGGTTACTGGGGGAGCCAGGACGGGCGGAGCGACCGACGGTCGCCCGCTCGTCTTCGGCATCCGTCCGGAAGACGTCTATCTGGAAGGCGGCGCGCCGGTCGAGGCGCAGGTCCACGACGTCGAAAACCACGGCGTCGAGAAGATCGTGACGCTGAGGGTCGGCGACACGATGCTGAGAGCCACCGTGCCGGCCAGGACCGCCGTCGAGATCGAGCAGCCGGTGCGCTTCGCCTGGAATCCGGACAAGGTGGTGATGTTCGACAAGGGCAGCGGGGTGAGCTTGCGCCACGCCGGATAGGGCATGGCCCGAAAACCGGAACGGTTTCGACCTATGTTGAACCCGACATAAGCCGAATTATGCGGAGCGGGATTATGTTGGCCGGCAGCTTCGCCGCGCCTCCTATCAGGTTGCGCGACACGTCGTGGTGTTCGGCCAGAGCCACTCAGCGCTTCCTCACACGATCTATCCAGGCCGGGGGGCACCCAATAGGGGAAACCGATTCGATGCTCTGATTGACACACCAGCCGGACTACCACCGCGTTGGTCTCGATCGCGCGGCTCGTGATGTCGATAAGCCGCGGAATAATTTGGCGGCTCCAGTCGTTAACTTGGCAGACGGTGGGCATACGCGATGACGCCTGCCGCCACGGAGCTAACCCGTGCGAACCTTGGCTGCGATCGCTGTTGTCCTGTCTGCAATAATCGTCGGACTGGCAAGTTACGCCTATTTCGGATTCTACAATGTTGCTGCCAGCGAGCAGGACGCTAACGTGATCCGTTGGTCGCTTGAGACAATCCGGACCAATTCCATTGAACGGCACGCCGACCACAATGTCAGCCTGGCTCGATCGCTTGACGATCCGGAGATGATCCACACTGGCGGCCTTCACTTCAAGGAGGAAGGCTGCGTCGCCTGTCACGGTGGCCCGGGAATTTCCCGGGCGGAGTTCGCCAGGAACATGCAACCCCAACCGCCGGACCTTAAAAGAGCAGCAACCACCTTGAATGATGCTGAGCTGTATTGGGTTCTCCAAAACGGCATTAAGATGACCGGGATGCCTGCGTTTGGTCCAACGCATAACCAGGAAGAGCTATGGGCGATGGTGGCCTTTGTTCGCCATCTTCCGAAGATGTCGCTAGCCGAATACGAGAAGATCACCGAAGCCTCCGAAGGTGGGGGGCATCATCAGGCTGAAGGTGAAGACCATGGATCGGCTGCGTCTCGCAAATGAGGTGTAGACGGATAGCGGAAGTGCCGTCGATCGCTGTCGGTCGCGGCGACGAAGGGCTGCCTGATCTTCGGCCTGCGTGGCAAGCATGCGCACCTTGCTGCAGGCGATGAAGCGCCGATGATCAGGGCAGCCCGGCGTTTCTGCTTGGATCCAACCATCCAATCAAGCTGGCTGACGAGCCTGCCTTTTCGCCCGCGGAGACTCCGCGGGCCATTGCTCGGTTACTTCGGCAGATACGTCTCGTAGGGCGTGTCGTTGATCAGCAGGATCACGCATTCGGTGTCCGAGAGGCAGGCATCGTCATGCATCTCGTCGGCCTTCTGGGTCCAGTAGGAGCCCGGCGGCAGTTCCACCTTGGTCGCTTCGCCGCCCTGCATTTGCCAATGGGCCCAGAGCCCCTTTATCACCACCGCGCGGTAGTCGGCGGTGTGGGCGTGGACGGGCGCGTGCCAGTTGCCGGGAACTTTCAGCAGCGTGCCGGCCGGACCCTTGGCCCGCTCGCCCCATAGCGGACCGAGGCGCTGCGGCTGATCCGGTGCCTCGACGACGTAAGGGATCTTGTCGGCGGGCAGGTAGCTGTCTTCGAGCGCGAATGCCCGTCCCGGAAGGATGGCAAGCGCGGCAAGCGCAAGCGATGCAAGGTGATTGGCCATAGCGGTTTCCTCCGCCGGCGAGCTTATGCGGTCCCTGCCGACGGAGAATGGCGTGTCGTCCAAAAGACTTGGCAATTCCTCCAGGGGGAACCGGACAGGATTCAAGCGCCCGGTCTGTCCTCGCCGTCCGCGGTGTTGCGCAGATGGCTCGGCGCGACGCCCATCACCCGCTTGAAGGCGCGGCTGAAGGAAGCTTCCGAATCATAGCCGAGCTTGCTCGCGGCCACCGAAACGCGCATCCCGTCGCGAGCCAGCCATTGCCGCGCCTGATGCATGCGCACGCGCAACACATATTTAGCCGGCGTCTCGCCGACCACGGTGGCGAAACGCTGCGCAAAGGCGGAGCGCGACGCTCCCATCAATCGCGCCAGCGCCGCCACCGTCCAGTCGCGATCGGGCTGCAGATGAATGGCGGCGAGCAGCTTGCCGACGTCCGGATTGCGGACGGCGGCGATCCATCCGGTGGCGTCGCCGCAGCCATTCTCCACCCAGGAACGGATGATGGTGGCGGCGAGCACGTCGGCCAGCCGGGCAAGAATGCCACCGGAACCGACGCGGTCCATCGTCACCTCGCCGGCCATCACATCGAGCAGATGCTGGATGCCCGGCGCGTTCGCCATCAGCTTATGCGCCTGCATCAGGTCGGGCATCATGTCGAGCAGCGGATGCGAGCCGTCGAGGTTGAAATGCATGCTGCCGCAAAACAGCAAGGTCTTGCAGCCGTCGCAGCCGTTGGAGACGTCGTAGATGTTCTCGCACACTGGCTCGATGGTGTAGCGGCCGATCGGCACGGGCGGCACGCCCGGCGCGCTGGCCAGCACATGCTCGTCGCCGCGCGGGATCAGCAGCGCATCGCCCACCGAGAGCTCGATCCATTCCCTGGCCGGCGACAGCAGCCAGCAGCCCTGTTGGCCGATGAAATGGAAGCGCGCCGCCTTCTGCGCGGGGAAGGAAACAGCCCAGGGTTCGCCCAGCACGCAGCGGCCGTAATCGACACCGTCGAGCCGCAATCCACGCAGCATGTCGGTCAGCGGATCGCCGGACGCAGGCAATGTGGTTTTGGACGAATTGTAATTCATTTCGGCGTTTCTAGCATGGAAACTCCAGCCAGTCACTCCCTATGTTGCACTGCAGCCAAATGTTGCGGCGCAACCTTTCCGGGGATTTCCCATGACCGAACCCGCCACGGGCGTCATCGACGCCGCCGTTCTCGACAGGACCGAACCCGAGGAGCGAACCGAGCCTGTGTGGGGCGCGGTGGTTTCGCTGGCGCTCGGCGTGTTCGGCCTGGTGACCGCGGAATTCCTGCCCGCCAGCCTGCTGACGCGGCTGGCGCAGGATCTCGGCGTCAGCGAAGGCGCCGCCGGCCAGGCGGTGACGGCGACGGCCGTCGTCGGCGCGATCGCAGCACCCACCATGGCCATTGTAACCAAGCGGCTCGACCGCAGGCTGGTCATGTGGATGCTCACGGTGCTTCTCATCGTCTCCAACCTGCTCGCCGCCTTCGCATCCTCGCTCACGATGCTGCTTCTGGCCCGCGTGGTTCTGGGCGTAGCGCTTGGCGGTTTCTGGTCGATGTCGGCCGCCATGGCGATGCGGCTGGTGCCGATGCGGCTGATGCCGCGCGCCATGTCGATCATCCTGACCGGCGTTTCGGTGGCGACCGTCACCGCTGCGCCCGTGGGCGCCTATGTCGGCGACATCTGGGGCTGGCGCACGGCCTTCATGATCGCGGCCGTCGTCGGCGCGCTGACCTTGCTGGTGCAGCTTGCCACCATTCCCAGTCTGCCGCCGACGGCCGTGGCAAGCTTCCGGACCCTGATCGAGGTGCTGAAGCGGCCGACGATCCGCGTCGCCCTGCTGGTCGTGCTGCTCGTCGCCTCCGGGCAGTTTGCCGGCTTCACCTATGTGCGGCCGTTCCTCGAGACTGTGCCGGTGATGCCGATCGAGACGATCTCGCTGGTGCTGCTCGCCTACGGCATCGGCGGCTTCTTCGGCAATTTCGCCGGCGCCTTCCTGGCCGAGCGCAACCTGAAACTTGCCGTCGGGCTGGCGCCGCTTCTGATCGCGCTGTCGGCGCTCGCCATGCTCGCGCTCGGCGCCGCGCCGGTGATCGCGGCCATCGCGGTTGCCGCCTGGGGCTTTGCCTTCGGCGCGGTGCCGGTCGGGCTGCAGACCTGGCTGGTGCGTGCCGCGCCCGACCAGGCCGAGAGCGCCGGCGGCCTGATGGTCGCGACGTTCCAGGTGGCGATCGCGCTGGGTGCGGTGTTCGGCGGCCTGCTGGTCGACCACGCCGGCGTGGCGAGCGCCTTCGCCTATGGTGCCGTGGCGACGCTGCTCGCGGCTCTGGTAACGTTCGCGATGGGGCCGAGACAGGCTGAGTAGTCT
>NZ_RZSL01001190.1:0-647 GCF_003997355.1 Mesorhizobium sp. M1E.F.Ca.ET.041.01.1.1
ATACCCCCGCATCAGCCCGCCATCGACGCGGATGTTCTCGCCGGTGATGTAGGCCGCGCCGTCCGACGCGAGGAACGAGATCGTCGCCGCCACTTCCTCCGACGTGCCGTAGCGCTTCATCGGCACGCTCTGGCGGCGTTCCTCGACAGCGGGCAGGCTGTCGATCCAGCCCGGCAGCACGTTGTTGATGCGGATGTTGTCGGGCGCATAGGTGTCGGCGAAGATCTTGGTGAAGGCGGCGAGCCCGGCACGCGCCACCGCCGAGGTCGGGAAGGCAACGCTCGGCTCGAACGCCCAGGCGGTCGAGATGTTGATGATCGCGCCGCCCTTCTGCTTCTGCATCACCGGCGTCACCAGCCGGGTCGGGCGCACGACGTTGAGGAAATAGGTGTCGATCCCCTTGTGCCAGTCGTCGTCGCTGATCTCGATGATCTGCGCGCGCGGTCCGTGGCCGGCGCTGTTGACCAGGACGTCGATGCGACCCCAGCGTTCCAGCGCACCGTCGGTGAGACGCTTCAGGTCATCGTTCGACTGGTTGGAGCCGGCGACGCCGAAGCCGCCGAGCTCGTTGCCCAGCGCCTCGCCCTTGCCGGAGGCGGAGAGCACGCCGACCTTGAAGCCGTCCGCCGCCAGCCGCTTCGCCGCCG
>NZ_RZSL01001191.1:0-632 GCF_003997355.1 Mesorhizobium sp. M1E.F.Ca.ET.041.01.1.1
CTTCCTGGGCCTTCTTCAGCAGGGCGGCGCGCTCCTGCGCCTTCTTGCCGGGCAGGGCCTTGCTCGGGTTCGAGCGGGCCTCACGCTTGGCGATGCCGGCCTCATCGAGGAAGCGCAGCACGCGGTCGGTCGGCTGGGCGCCGTGCGAGAGCCAGTGCTTGACGCGGTCGGCATCGACCTTGACGCGTTCGCCGTCCTTCGGCAGCAGCGGGTTCCACGAGCCGAGCGCCTCGATGAAACGGCCGTCGCGGGGCGAACGGGCGTCGGCGACGACGACGTGGTAGTAAGGACGCTTCTTCGAGCCCGCGCGGGCCAGTCTGATTTTCAGTGCCATTGTTATCTCCTAAAAAGCTCTGATTTCGTTGATCGGTGTGGTTGGGTTCTCAACCGGTTTTCGTCACGCCGTTGTTGGCGGCGATCTGTTCGTGATGACGGATCACTTCGCGGACCACGAAGTTCAGGAATTTCTCCGCGAAATCCGGATCGAGATGCGCATCCTTCGCCAGTTGGCGGAGGCGGGCGATCTGCTGCTGCTCGCGCGCCGGATCGGCGGGCGGCAGGCCATGCTCGGCCTTCAGCACGCCGACCGCCTTGGTGCAGCGGAAGCGCTCGGCCAGCATATGGATGAGGGC
>NZ_RZSL01001192.1:0-632 GCF_003997355.1 Mesorhizobium sp. M1E.F.Ca.ET.041.01.1.1
CAAGAAAACCTTCGACGAAGCCTTTATCGGCGTGAAGCCGAACCTCAAGCTGCCCGACCTCGTCATGCCCGGCGAGAAGCCGACGACACCCGAGAAGCAGCATCAGGCCGAGTTCGGCCCGCCAGCCAACTATTTCGCCGAGAAGATCATTCGCGCCGTCACTGGCGGAGGACGGACGCGCGAGAGCGCCAACGCGAGGGTGCTCGGGCTGATCGAGAAGCGCTACGGCGTGCCGGGTGACTTGGTTCTGGCGATATGGGGCCGCGAGACCGGCTTCGGCGCGGCCAAGATGCCTTACGACGCCTTCGAAGTGCTGGGCACCAAGGCGTTCATGTCGACCAAGAAGGATTTCTTCCGCTCCGAGGTGCTGGCGGCGCTCGAGATCGTCGAGCGCGGGCTGGCACCTGTCAACGCGATGAAATCGTCCTGGGCCGGCGCGCTCGGCCAGCCGCAATTCATGCCGACCTCCTTCCTCAAGCACGCCGTCGACTTCGACGGCGACGGCAGGCCAGACATCTGGAATTCGACCCCTGACGTGCTCGCCTCGATCGCCAACTATCTCGTCCATTATGGCTGGGTGAGGGGGCGCGGCTGGGGCGTCGAGGTGATGGTGCCGGCCAGCGTCTCCTGCT
>NZ_RZSL01001193.1:0-631 GCF_003997355.1 Mesorhizobium sp. M1E.F.Ca.ET.041.01.1.1
AATTGGCGGAGTGGGTTGCCACTTATGACGATCTTCTCGACAAGCGGCAGCTTGCCGCCCAAGGCATCAACGTGATCCGGTATCGTCGCCAACGCACGCACGGCCGCAACATGGTCGTGTCGTCGACATCGGAGCTGCGAATACTTCACGTGCTCGTCAAACGGCGGCTTGCGGAACTCTCCTTGGGTCTTGACGACGATCGCCTTGCAGGTCTGGCGCGGCGAATGATCGAAGACGCCAATGCCATATCGGGCGATATCGTTTTGCGTGCAGCCAAACGGGGCGTCTCGGCCGGCGAGCTGATCGGTTTGGTGCTGAGCCGGGCGCTTGTCGAAGAGGAGCTTGGTGATCGAGCAGCCGTTGCGTGGTTCCTCCTCGATGACTATGCGGAGTGGCTTGGGCAAAAGGAAGAGGGGATCGCCGACATCCTTGGCATCAGCGTCTCGACAGGAGAGGATGGTCTTCCGAAGCTCAGGGCAATCGTGACCGAAGCGAAATACGTCGACCAATCCGGCTTGGCGGAGGCGAGCCGCAAGTCCCGCAGCCAGCTGCGACAGACTGTTGCCCGTATCGATGACGCTTTGTTTGGCGATCCCGGGCGCCTCGATCGCGACCTCTGGCTTTCCCGCAT
>NZ_RZSL01001194.1:0-628 GCF_003997355.1 Mesorhizobium sp. M1E.F.Ca.ET.041.01.1.1
CCCTCGAGCACTCGAACGCGCAGGGCGTGGGCGAGGACAACACCCTCGACCTCAACGGCCTGATCAACGTGACGGCGACGGTGACGGTGACCGACGGCGACCAGGACGTGGTCTCGCAGCAAAGCTCCAGCTCGGGCCTGTCGCTGACCTTCGACGACACCGATCCGACGCTTTCGATCACGGCCGCGCCGGTGGTTGGCGCCGCCGAGGTGGTCGAGGCGAGCGGGGCTGCCGGCCAGAGCCAGGCGACGATCACCCCGCCGACCTTCAACGCGAGCGCGGTCGATGGCTACACCACGAATGTGACCTATGCGCTGGCCCTGGCGGGCGGAACGGCGACGGGGCTGCTGACGACGGTCGGCAACCATCCGATCACGCTGGTGGCCGACTCGGCCACCCAGATCTCGGGCATGTATGACAGCGACGGCGACACCACGCTCGATGCGACGGCGTTCACGGTGACGCTGTCCGGCACGACGGTGACGCTGACCTCGCTGGTTGCCCTCGAGCACTCGAACGCGCAGGGCGTGGGCGAGGACAACACCCTCGACCTCAACGGCCTGATCAACGTGACGGCGACGGTGACGGTGACCGACGGCGACCAGGACGTGGTCTCGCAGCAAAGCTC
>NZ_RZSL01001195.1:0-625 GCF_003997355.1 Mesorhizobium sp. M1E.F.Ca.ET.041.01.1.1
AGCCATGCTCGCCGCAAGTTGCGTGCTCTGTTTCATTCACATCGTTCTCGCCTCGCATTCGGCGAGCTTCCAGCGAGGTTACCGCTGGACGGCCAGCGCCCGAGACGCCGAAGTCCCTCCGCTCACAGGGATGGCAGGGCGCCTTGAAAGGGCACTGCGAAACTTCGTCGAGACATTTCCGGTGTTCGTGGCGGCGGTTTTTCTTGTTCACGCGGCTGGCCACGAGACCGCGCTCAGCAAGTGGGGAGCCGGACTCTATTTTTCGGCCAGGCTGGTCTATCTTCCGCTCTATGCATTCGGCGTTCCCCTGCTCCGCTCGCTCGTTTGGAACGTTGCGTTTGTTGGAATCGTTCTGCTTTTGCTGGCATCGGTGTGGCCCGATCCGCCTTTACTAGGGAACAGTTAACCACGAACACGGTAGCCTTCCGGCCACGGCAATCGGGGTTTCTGGCGGATGAAAGGATTGAAGCTGACGCATCTCGCGGCGCTGCTTGCGGCGCTGGCGGCGTCGGCTGTCGCCGTGACCGAGCCGCAGGCGGCCTCCCGCATGTGCCGCCAGCTCGAAGCCGAGCTTGCCGCCGCGCGCGGCGGTGGCGGCGAACCGGGCCTGATCCGCAAATATGAC
>NZ_RZSL01001196.1:0-625 GCF_003997355.1 Mesorhizobium sp. M1E.F.Ca.ET.041.01.1.1
CCGCACCAAGGACCTGCCGGCGCTGGCGCGCACCGCCGATATCCTGGTCGCCGCCGTCGGCCGTCCGGAAATGGTCAGGGGCGATTGGGTCAAGTCCGGCGCCACCGTCATCGATGTCGGCATCAACCGCATTCCGGCGCCCGAGAAAGGTGAAGGCAAGTCGCGGCTGGTCGGCGACGTCGCCTATGCCGAAGCGGCCGAGGTCGCCGGTGCCATCACGCCCGTCCCCGGCGGTGTCGGGCCGATGACCATTGCCATGCTGATGGCCAACACTGTAGCTTCCGCCTACCTCGCGGCCGGGTTGAAGCGGCCGTCCTTCTGATCAGAAAGCAGCGTCCTTGCCGAACCTTACTGCTCCTGTCGAACGGCCGGTCCTGGGCGATCCCGTTCAGGGCGGTCGGCAGTTCGGTTTCCTGCTCGTCGACAAATTCTCGATGTTCTCGCTGGCCGCGGCGATCGATTGCTTCCGCTCGGCCAACCGTCTGCTCGGCCGCGACTATTACGGCTGGACGACGATTTCGGCCGATGGCGACGCGGTCATGGCCTCAAACGGCCTGCCGCTCAAGATCGACTATTCCGTCGCGGACATGCCGCCGGTCGACATCCTGTTCGTCTCGGTCGGGCT
>NZ_RZSL01001197.1:0-625 GCF_003997355.1 Mesorhizobium sp. M1E.F.Ca.ET.041.01.1.1
TCATCGACGAAAGCCACGTCACCGTGCCGCAGATCGGAGGCATGTATCGCGGCGACTTCCGCCGCAAGGCGACGCTGGCTGAGTATGGCTTCCGCCTGCCCTCCTGCATGGACAACCGGCCGCTGCGCTTCGAGGAATGGGACGCCATGCGCCCGCTGTCGGTCGCCGTCTCGGCGACGCCGGGCGGCTGGGAGTTGGAGCAGTCCGGCGGCGTCTTCGCCGAGCAAGTTATCCGCCCGACCGGCCTGATCGACCCGCCGGTCGAGGTACGCCCGGCCAAGAGCCAGGTCGACGACGTCGTCGGCGAGATCCGCGAGACCACCAGGCTGGGCTATCGCACGCTGGTCACGGTGCTCACCAAGCGCATGGCCGAGGACCTTACCGAATACCTGCATGAGAACGGCATCCGTGTCCGCTACATGCACTCCGACATCGACACGCTGGAGCGCATCGAGATCCTGCGCGACCTGCGCCTCGGCGCCTTCGACGTGCTGGTCGGCATCAACCTGCTGCGCGAAGGCCTCGACATTCCCGAATGCGGCTTCGTCGCCATCCTCGACGCCGACAAGGAAGGTTTCCTGCGTTCGGAAACCTCGCTGATCCAGACCATCGGCCGCGCCGCCCG
>NZ_RZSL01001198.1:0-622 GCF_003997355.1 Mesorhizobium sp. M1E.F.Ca.ET.041.01.1.1
ATGCAGCGCGCGGCATGGGCATGACCGACCGCCAGCGCCTGTTCGATGTCGAGTTCCCGCTTGCCTTTCCCGTGATCCTTACCGGCATCCGCATCGTGCTGGTGCAGAATATCGGGCTCGCCACCATCGCGGCGCTGATCGGCGGCGGCGGCTTCGGCGTCTTCGTCTTCCAGGGCGTCGGCCAGACGGCGATGGACCTTGTGCTTCTCGGCGCGCTGCCTACCGTGGCGCTGGCCTTTGCCGCGGCCATCATCCTCGACGCGGTCATCGAAATGACCTCCACCAAGCGCAGGGCGGAACCCGCATGATCGAGATCGAAAGCATCACCAAGCGCTATAACGGAACGCCCGTTGTCGACGACGTCTCGATGGTCATCGAGCCGCGCACTGTTTGCGTCATCGTCGGCACCTCCGGCTCCGGCAAGACGACGCTGCTCAGGATGATCAACCGGCTGGTCGAGCCGACTTCGGGCATCATCAAGATCGACGGCGCCGACAATCGCTCGCTGCCCGGATACGAGCTGCGCCGCAGCATCGGCTACGCCATCCAGGGCCATGGGTTGTTCCCGCATCGCACGGTGGCGCAGAACATCGCCACCGTGCCGCTGCTGCTCGGCTGGGAC
>NZ_RZSL01001199.1:0-621 GCF_003997355.1 Mesorhizobium sp. M1E.F.Ca.ET.041.01.1.1
GTTAAGAGCGTGTACCCGCCTATTCAGGATCCGACCTATGACAGAATGCTGCGCACCCGGTTCACGGCGTTGCTGGATGACCGTAATGCCGCAGTGGCACCATTGCTGTCCGTCGACCGCGCCCGCACCTTGCTCAACGCGACCGACAACGTTAGGTGGGTGGAGGGCATTCTGACCCTTCAGGATTTCCTGACCGATTACCACGTGAGCCTCACGGTCTGAGTCTCTGAGACGATAGAACACGCAAAAGGATAGCAAAGGAGGTCCAGCGTCGGAACGCGTTGGGCCCCATCGCCAGGGGGCGGCGGAGGGATAATTTCCAAGTGCGACATGCTAATACCGGCTGGTGTCGCATAGGGTCCGCCTCCCCTTGACTTGACCTCGTCGAGCGCTTGTTCTCAACTGCGGCGGATGCCGATGTCAAAGCCCTCGTCGACCAGGCGCACCTCT
The DNA here is from genome assembly GCF_003997355.1 of Mesorhizobium sp. M1E.F.Ca.ET.041.01.1.1. NCBI lineage: Bacteria > Pseudomonadati > Pseudomonadota > Alphaproteobacteria > Hyphomicrobiales > Phyllobacteriaceae > Mesorhizobium > Mesorhizobium sp. M1E.F.Ca.ET.041.01.1.1. The sequence continues at coordinate 451 of NZ_RZSL01001199.1, forward strand.
GCGCCCATGATGCGGCTCAATAGAATGTTGGCGATCCGGCGTAGACGGCATAGTCATGTGGCACCCAGCTCCCCTGAAGAGGAGACATATCATGCCGATCTTGGCGGCGACCGCGGCGACCACCCTTGTGTAGTTGGACTGTGCGCCGCCGATGAAGACAAGCGTATCGGC
>NZ_RZSL01000119.1:0-13440 GCF_003997355.1 Mesorhizobium sp. M1E.F.Ca.ET.041.01.1.1
GTGTCGCTCGAGGTCAAAAAGGGCCAAACGACCGGTGTCGTCGGCGAGTCAGGCTGCGGAAAATCCACCACGGGACGTCTGGCACTCGGCCTGGAACAGGCAGACAGCGGCCACGTCCTCTTCGAAGGTAAAGAGCTTGCAGCGTCCGACACACGGGAATGGCGTGCAGAGCGACGGCGGATGCAGCTTGTCTACCAGGATACGCTGGCAGCCCTCGACCGGCGGATGTCAGTCGGTGATCTGATTACCGAGCCCTTGGTCATCCGTGAAATCGGTGACCGAGCAAGCCGTCAACAGCGCGTGATCGATCTGCTGCAGGCCGTCGGCCTCACCGAGCATCATCGCGGTCTTTATCCGCATCAGCTTTCCGGCGGGCAGCGCCAACGCGTGGTTCTGGCGCGTGCACTCGCGCCCAGGCCCTCGCTTCTTGTTTGCGACGAGCCCGTCTCGGCCCTCGACGTCTCCGTCCAGGCGCAGATCGTCAATCTGCTCGTCGATCTTCAACAGGAACTTGGGCTCGGCATCCTGTTCATCAGCCATGACCTGCGGGTCGTCCGCCATGTCAGCGATCGCATCGTCGTCATGTATCTCGGCCAGGTGGTCGAGGAAGGGCGCGCCGATGCCGTCATCGACCAGCCCTTGCATCCCTATACGCAGGCGCTTGTGTCGGCCATGCCGCGGCTTCCGGGCGGCTTCGATCATTATCTGCCCCTGCCGGGGGAGCCGCCAAGTCCCACTGAGCGGCCCTCGGGATGTCCATTCCATCCGCGCTGTCATCTGGCAAAGGATATCTGCCGGCAGACGCAGCCTGAACTCCTTCCACTCGGACCAGATCGGCGGGTCGCCTGCCACCTGGTATCAAATCCATGACAAACTTGCTTCCTTACATCGGCCCAAAATTCTTGCGTGCTGCGCTCTCGATCATCGTGGTCGTGACACTCACATTCTTCGTGCTACGCGCTTCAGGAGATCCGGCCCTGCAGATTCTTGGACCGGGCGCTCGCGCCCCCGACCTGGAAGCTTTTCGCCAGAAGTGGGGACTGGATCAGCCTCTGCCCGTTCAATATCTTCGCTATCTCTGGGGCGCGCTGCACGGCGATTTTGGCAACTCGATGCTGGCCGGTAAGCCCGCCGCGCAGCTTGTGCTCGAGCGAATGCCGTTGACGTTGGCCTTGATGCTGCCGGCGCTAGCGCTCAACGTGCTGATCGGCATTCCGGTCGGCGCCTATGCGGCCATGCATCGCGACAGCTGGATCGACCGGTCGGTGATGATGCTGGCTGTGCTTGGCTTTACGGTCCCAAGCTTTGTGCTCGGTTTGCTGTTCATCCTGATCTTTTCGGTGACGTTCGGCCTGTTTCCGTCGGGCGGGGCCGATAAATGGCAAAGCTTTGTTCTGCCGGTGCTGACGCTTGGCACGAGCGGCGCGGCAGTCATCGCGCGTTTTACGCGTAGCGCCATGATCGAGGTGCTGTCACAGCTCTACATTGTTGCCGCCAGCGCCAAGGGCGTCACCTGGCGCCACGTCATTCACCACCACGCTTTTCCCAACGCCATCATTCCGATCCTGACATTGTTGGGCCTGATGCTGGGCGGGCAAGTCGCCGGCGCGGTGCTGGTGGAAAACGTCTTTGGCTGGCCGGGGATAGGCCAGCTGCTCGTCGTTTCCGTCGGCAACCGTGATCTCGCGGTCGTGCAGGTCATCCTCCTCCTCGTGGCACTCACCATGACGTCGGCAAATTTGACGATGGACCTCTTATACGGCGTCGTCGATCCCCGGCTGCGAAATGCCCGCCAGGGATCACACTGAGCAAGCCATGCAAAAGAAGCTACAGATTGACCTGCCGACGCTGCTTGCGTCGCTCTGGCTTTGCCTCATGCTGTTGATCGCCGCGTCAGCGCCGCTGATCGCCCCGCATGACATCACCGCCATGGACTTGCGCCACCGCCTGGCGCCGCCTTTCGGGTTCGGCGGCTCGGCCGTTCATCTGTTCGGCTCCGACGATCTTGGCCGCGATGTCGCCTCGCGCCTCTATCATTCGATCCGCACCAGCCTGCTCATTGCCTTCGGCGCGACCGTCATCAGCGTCCTCGTCGGAACCGCGACCGGCTTCATCGCGGCGTATTTCCGCGGGATCATCGAGCATTTCCTGCTTCTTCTCATCGACGTCCAGGCGTCGCTGCCCTTCCTTATCGTCGCGCTGGCAATGCTGGCGTTCTTCGGCAACTCGCTGCCGCTGTTCGTCGCGTTGATGGGCCTTTATGGATGGGAGCGCAATGCGCGGCTCGCGCGTGGGCTCGCACTTGCAGCCGGCGCGCAAGGATATGCAGGCGCGACCCGTCAGCTCGGCGCTCATCCCTTGCGCATCTATCTTCGTCACATTCTTCCCAACAGCGCGGCAACGCTTCTTGTTGCGGCAACGGTGACGTTTCCGGAGATCATTCTGGTCGAAAGCGGCTTGTCCTTCCTTGGGCTCGGCGTTCAGCCGCCGATGACCAGCCTCGGCGTCATGGTCGGCACTGGCCGCGAATACATCACTCGCGCGCCCTGGATGTTGCTTGCGCCGAGCATCGTCATCGTCCTGACAGCCGTCGCCGTCAGCGTTGTGGGCGATTACCTGCGCGACAAACTCGATCCCACTCTCAAGTAACGGATGTCTTCCATGCAGAAAAAATTGATTTCCATCCTTGTCGACGGCGTCAGCGCTGACACTTTCGAAAGGCATGCTCATCGCCTGCCCAACATGCGCCAGCTGGCGGAAAGGGGCTTGCGCGTTCGCCGCCTGAAATCAACAGTTCCCGCCACCTCTGTTCCCGGACGGGCCACGATGTTGACCGGCGTCGGTCCGGCGGTGCATGGCATTTATGGCAACCATATCTTCCGCGGCGACGCCTTCGTGGCGCCGCTGGCCGGGGATTTGCTGGTGCCGACGATCGCAACCCATGCCAGGCAGGCTGGTCTTGATGTGGCTGCCATCGGTCACGCGCTGGTCGATCCGGCCGACACCTCGGTCTATGTCTCGCCCTGGTGGCTCCGTGGCTTCATGACGGGTCACCGCTTCAGCAAGATGGTCACGTCAGAAGCGTTGGCAGCGTCGCGAGCGATCCACGATCCCGAAGATAGGCTCGCCCAGGCTGGGCTGACAGATATGGAAGCATTCAGGAATGCCGCCGACGGAGGCGCTCCGCATCTGATATCGGGCCTGGCGCTCGACCAGTTTCTCAACCGCGCCGTCATTGCCTTGCTTGGCTCGGACCGGCCGCCGGATCTCTTGCTGACGGAGATCGAGATGCCGGATGCGTTCCAGCATTATCTCGGCTACGACAGCCCGGCGGGGATCTGGTCGGTGGAATTCGCCGACATGCTACTCGGCAACTTGCTCGCCGTCCTGGAGCGCACCGGGCGCCGCGATGATTACGTGGTCGCGGTCGCCAGCGATCACGGTCATGGCCCGGTGGATACCGCGATCTATCCTGAAGCGATTATCCCTGAGATGCTGTGGATGACCGAGGGCGCAAGCCTCTATATTTTCCTCGAGAATGCTGACGATCTGGAGACGGCGACGGAGCGTCTTGCGCCGTTCGGTGTGGAGCTCTGGAACAACAAACATGTTCCCGAAGCAATGCGTGGGAAAGTGGCGATGTTTGTCGCTCCACCCCGGCATTCGTTCGAAGAGCGGCCCAGTGATGCAACCGGCCCGCTCGTGGCGACGGGTCGCCCGCGCCTCATTTCGACCCACGGCTTCCGACCGGGCAGCCCAGAGGATGATCGCATGTTCATCCTTTCCGGCGGTGGCATTGCGCCGCAAATCGTCGAGGAGGCGGATGCCGATCAGTTTGCACCGACGCTCGCTCGAGTGCTCGGCTTAGCGTTGGAACCATACGCTGGGCGGACCCTGATCGCGGAAGAGAGCCAACTATAGTTCGAGGCCCGCAAGCGCTTGAACTGCACCCGAAGTAAATTGAAGAAGATATTCAATGTGGTTACAAATCTCCAACGCGCGTATCGTGTGCGAACATCATTTAGCAGAGGCGGGCCTCGCAATCTGCGATGGCCTCATCGACTCTTTTGAACAAGGTGGGGCTCCGAAAGCGGAAGCTTTCGATTTTGAGGGCGACTTCCTGCTGCCTGGTCTGATCGACCTCCATACCGACAGTGTCGAACACTTTATGCAACCGCGGCCGGGCGTGCAGTGGCCCTCGTCCCTTGCTGCCGTACTTGCCCATGATTGGCAGCTGCTCGGCAGCGGCATCACGACGGTGCTCGATGCACTCGCGCTCGGCGATTACGACAGCGGCGGCGCTCGTCTCGCCATGCTGAACGAGGCCATTGACGGACTGACGCGGGCGCGGGCGAGCGGTCTTCTGAAGACCGATCATTATTTCCACTTTCGTTGCGAACTCTCCGATCCGGCCCTGTTGCCGATCGTCGAACGGCATGTCGATAATCCTGGCCTCAGGCTCATCAGCGTGATGGATCACACGCCCGGCCAGCGGCAGTGGCACAATCTGACACTCTATCGCGAGTTCCGCCGCAAGAAGAACGCCCGGGTTTGGACGGAAGACGAGTTCTCCCTCTACATCACTGAGCGCCGCGAACACCAGCAGCAATATGTCCCGCCCGGCCGTTCGATGATCGGACGCCTCTGCCGCGAGCGCAATATCAGCATCGCCAGCCACGATGACACGGCAGCCGCGGATGTCGACGAATCCCACGCCGACGGCATCACGATCAGCGAGTTTCCGACGACTGTCGAGGCCGCGAGCCGCGCGCGCGAACTCGGCATGAAGATCGTCATGGGTTCGCCAAACATCATCCTCGGCGGTTCGCATTCCGGCAATGTCAGTGCGCTGGAGCTCGCAGATCGGGGTCTCCTCGACGTGCTAACCTCGGATTACGTACCGGGAAGTCTGCTGCATGCCGCATTCGCGCTGGCCGCCAAAGGGTTCGATCTCCCGGAGGCGGTTGCCATGGTGACGAAAAACCCGGCCGACCTGCTTGGTTTTACCGATCGCGGCCGCATTGCGCCGGGCCTGCGCGCCGACCTGATCCGCGTGCGCCTCGTTGAAGGCGTCCCGGTGATCCGCAACATCTGGGTCGCCGGTCGACAGTATCTGTAAAGAGCGCCCAGGCGCCAAAGGAAAAAATCATGAACTCGACAACGAAGATGGAAGCGGAGCAGCTTGCCATCGCCCAGCGGTCCGACTGGCTTGGTATCCTGTCGCGCAGTGTTAGCAGTGAGCTTGAGGCCTTGGCGGCTGATCTGGCGACCGGAGAGGCTTTTGAATGGCTGAGATCGCCTGATGTCGGCCTGGTCATGGTGCGTGGTCGCGCCGGTGGTACGGGCAACGTGTTCAATCTCGGCGAGATGACCATCACCCGCGCCTCGGTCCGGCTTGAAGACGGCACTGTCGGGCACGGTTACGTCCAGGGCCGCAGCAAGCGCCAGGCGGAGTTGGCGGCGATCATCGATGCGCTGTTGCAGCAGCCGGACCGCCATGACGAGACCATGGCGAAGGTGGTCGAGCCGCTTCGGGAAAAAGCCGAAGTCCGGCGGCTCGAAAAAAGCCGCAAGGCGGCAGCCACCAAGGTCGAGTTCTTCACCATGGTTCGCGGGGAGGACCCGGCGTGACGGTAAAATCTTCAACATCATCTTTGCATGACCGATCCTCAACGAGCACTTCGCTGATGCCGGGCTTTGCCGACCCGGTCTTCGACGCCCAGACGGTGTTTCGCGCGAGCCTGCTTGCGACCGCCTATCCCGGCCGTGTCGTGCCAGTCGACCGCGCATTGGCGCCGCCGCGGCCTTTTTCATCGGCAACCGCGGCACTGTGCCTGACGCTCATGGATTTCGAGACGCTGGCCTGGCTCGACCGGCAGGCGGCATCCGGCGAGGCGGTGGCCTGGCTCCGCTTTCACTGCGCCCTGCCCGTCACAGACGTTCCTATGAAGGCTCGTTTCGCTGTCGTCACCGATGCGCTGACAATGCCGCGCCTCTTCGATTTTCATCCAGGCGAGGTGGAATACCCTGATCGCTCGATGACCCTGATCATCCAGGTTCCGTCCTTCAACGAGGGGCCGGCGACTACCTGGACCGGCCCCGGCATCAAGACGAGCGCTCACGTGAGCATCGGCGGGTTGCCCTTCTGGTTCTGGTCGGACTGGGAGCTGAATAGAGAGCTCTACCCGCGCGGGATCGACGTCATCTTCACGAACGGCAATGCCCTGGTGGGCCTGCCGCGCACAATCGCAGTGGAGGCTTAAATGGCTTATGTTGCCGTCAAGGGTGGCGAACAGGCCATCCTCAACACCCTCAGGCTGATCTCGGAAACCCGTCGTGGCGATCCGGCCTTGGCCGAACTGACGCTAGCCCAGATCAGCGAACAGTTCGGTCTGGCCGTCGACCGGGTGATGACAGAGGGATCGGTCTACGACCGGGAACTCGCCGCACTTGCCCTCAAGCAGGCGCAGGGTGATGTGATCGAGGCGATCTTCCTGCTGCGCGCCTACCGCACCACGCTGCCTCGGTTCGCCGTGTCAGAACCGGTCGATACGTCGCGCATGACGATCCGCCGGCGCATCTCGGCGACGTTCAAGGATATCCCGGGCGGCCAGGTGCTTGGGCCCACCTACGACTACACGCACCGGCTGCTCGATTTTGCCCTCGCCGCCGAAGGCCTCCAGCGGCCCCAGGCACGTTTGGCTGCCGAGCCGCTTGACAAAGATGTGCCGCAGGTCATCGACCTGCTCGACAGGGAGGGTCTGATCGAAGAGGAAAGCGACGACGGTCAGGGCGAAATCTTCGATCTCACCCGAGAGCCGATGAGCTTTCCAGCAGGGCGCGACCAGCGCCTGCAGAACCTGGCGCGCGGCGACGAGGGCTTTTTGCTCGGGCTCGCTTATTCGACAATCCGTGGTTACGGCGGCGCACATCCCTTTGTCGGCGAACTGAGATTGGGTGAAGTGACGGTCGAGATCGTCCCCGAGGAGTTTGGTTTTCCGATTGCTGTCGCGGAAATCGCCGTCACCGAATGCCAGATGATCAACCAGTTTCGTGGCACGGCCGCCCAACCGCCGCAGTTCACCCGCGGCTATGGCCTCACCTTCGGCCACAACGAGCGCAAGGCGATGGCCATGTCATTGGTCGACCGGGCGATGCGCGCCCGCGAGCTTGGCGAGGACGTACGCTACCCCGCCCAGGATGAGGAATTCGTCCTTGCCCATACGGACAATGTCGAGGCGAGCGGCATGGTCTCGCATTTCAAGCTGCCGCACTATGTCGATTTCCAGGCCGAGTTGGCGCTCGTCCGGCAATTGCGGGCCGACCACGTGGCCACCCGGGCTGAAGCACAAACGAAGGAGGTCGCCGAATGAGCGCCGGCACGACGAACCACAGCGACACTGGCTACAACTTCGCCTATCTCGACGAGCAGACGAAGCGGATGATCCGCCGTTCGCTGCTCAAGGCCCTGTCCATTCCGGGCTATCAGGTGCCTTTCGGCGGTCGCGAAATGCCGCTCGCCTATGGCTGGGGCACCGGCGGCATTCAGGTGACGGCGAGCGTCATCGGGCCCGACGACTGGCTGAAGGTGATCGACCAGGGTGCCGACGACACCACCAATGCCGTCTCCATCCGCCGTTTCTTCCAGACGGTCGCCAACGTCGCCGTCACCGAATCCACCGAAGACGCGACCATCATCCAGACACGCCACCGCATTCCGGAGACACCGCTCAAGGAGGGTCAGGTACTCGTCTATCAAGTGCCTCAGCCCGAACCCCTGCAGAAGATCGAGCCGCGCGAGACCGAGACCCGCAAGATGCATGCCTATGCCGAATATGGCGCCATGCAGGTGACGCTCTATGAAGACGTCGCTCACTTTGGCCGCATCGCCAAGACCTACGACTATCCGGCAGTCATAAACGGTCGCCATCTGATGTCACCATCGCCGATCCCGAAGTTCGACAATCCGAAAATGGAGATGAATCCAGCGATCCAGCTATTTGGCGCCGGCCGCGAGAAGCGCATCTACGCCGTTCCCCCCTACACATCCGTCAGAAGCCTCGATTTCGACGACCATCCCTTCGAGGCGCAGACCTGGAACGGTTGCTGCGCGCTGTGTGGTTCGACGATCAGCTATCTCGACGAGGTGATCACCGACGACCGCGGCTCGCGCATGTTCGTCTGCTCGGACACCGACTTTTGCAACAACCGCCAGGCCGAGGCGGCTGCCGCAGCAGATGACAAGGCGACAGGAGAAGAAGCATGACAGCGCGCCCGCTCCGCAACCCCGCCCCCCAACCGCCGCTGCTCGATGTCTCCGGCCTCTCCAAATCCTATGGCACTCAGGTCGGTTGCCGAGACATTTCCTTCGCGATCAGGCCGGGAGAAGTGCTCGGTATCGTCGGCGAGAGCGGCTCGGGCAAATCGACCCTGCTTGCCTGCCTGTCCGGACGCCTGCCGCCTGATACCGGCTCGATGTCCTATGACATGAAGAATCGCGGACCGGTCGACATTCTGACGCTCTCCGAACCCGAACGGCGACGGCTCGCCCGTACGGACTGGGGTATTGTCCACCAGAACCCGCGCGACGGGCTGCGGCTGAACGTCTCGGCAGGCGGCAATATCGGTGAACGCCCCATGGCGGTCGGCGCCCGCCATTACGGCAACATCCGCGCCGAGGCCCAGGACTGGCTGCAGAAGGTCGAGATCGACCTTGCGCGCACCGACGATAGGCCCCGCACCTTTTCCGGCGGCATGCAGCAGCGCCTGCAGATCGCCCGCAATCTCGTCACCCGTCCCCGGCTCGTCTTCATGGACGAACCGACGGGTGGCCTTGACGTGTCGGTGCAGGCGCGCCTGCTCGATCTCTTGCGCGGACTTGTACGCGAGCTCGGCATCGCTGTTATTATCGTCACCCATGACCTTGCCGTCGTGCGCTTGCTTGCCGACCGGCTGATGGTCATGCAGCGCGGCCGCGTCATCGAGCAGGGCCTGACCGACCAGGTGCTCGACGACCCCCATCATCCCTATACGCAATTGCTTGTCTCCTCCGTCCTGCAGGTTTGAGACACGAAGGACAACTCATGATCATTCGTTTGCACGCTAAAGGTCTGACCAAGACCTTCACGCTCCACACTCAGGGTGGCATCGTCCTGCCTGTCTTCGACAACATCGACCTGGCGGTAAAGGCTGGCGAATGCGTCTGCCTGCACGGACCGTCCGGCGCCGGCAAGTCGACGCTTCTGCGCTCGCTTTATGCCAACTACAAGCCGGATGAAGGCCAGATCCTCGTTGAGCACATGGGCGAGCCTCTCGACCTGCTCGCAGCCGAGCCCTGGGAAGTGGTGGAAATCCGCCGCAGCACGATCGGCTATGTCAGCCAGTTCCTGCGTGTCATCCCACGCATCGGTGCCCTCGACGTCGTCGCTGAACCGGCCGTCGCCAACGGCACGCCCGCCGACGAAGCTACAGCGAAAGCACAAGAATTGCTCATGCGGCTCCGTATTCCGAAACGCCTGTGGTCGCTGGCACCCGCCACCTTTTCCGGGGGTGAGCAGCAGCGCGTCAACATCGCCCGCGGCTTCATCGTGGACTACCCGGTCTTGCTGCTCGACGAACCGACCGCATCCCTCGACGCCGCCAACCGGCAGACCGTCGTTGAACTGATCAACGAAGCGAAATCCCGTGGCGTCGCCATCGTCGGGATCTTCCATGACGAGGAAGTTCGAGAAGCAGTTGCGGACAGGCTCTTCGAGATCGGCAATCAATCGGTCGCAATGGCTGTGCCGGCTGTTGGCGTGGGGGAGGTGTGCAGTTGATGCCCGAACCATGCGGTCCTCGCTATGCCATTTACTACACACCGGCTCGGGAACATCCGCTCACGGTAGCGGCGAGTTCATGGCTTGGCCGTGATGCCTTCAGCGCTGATCCTATCGAGGACGCCCGTCCGGAAGCGGACGTCCGTTTAACCTCAGAGCCGCGCCGGTATGGTTTTCATGCCACCCTCAAGGCACCGTTCCGGCTGAGAGAAGGCACTTCGGTCAAGGACCTGGAGCAGGCGCTCAGCAGGTTTGCTGCGTCACAGTCCCCTTGTCCGATCGGGTCTTTGAGAATCGATCTTCTCGGCGGCTTTTTTGCGCTCGTTCCCGCCAGTCCCATCCCAACCTTGCGCGGTTTTGCGGCGCAGACCGTCGAAGATTCGATCGCTTCCGGGCGCCGATGGACGGAGACGACCTCGAGCGGCGCATGAGCCGCCAACTCGACGAGGTCGAAACGACCAACCTCGTCACCTTGGGCTATCCTTATGTCCTGGGTCGATTCCGCTTCCACATGACCTTGACCGAACGCGTGCCGGAAGATGGACGCGCGGCGATGCGGGCTCGCCTGCAGGGGAGGTTCGAGCCGTATCTATCCGAAGATTACCACATCGATACCCCGTCGCTCTTCGTGCAGGAACACCGCAGTGCCGATTTCGTGGTGCGATCGCAGTTCGGCGCGGCCCTAAAGTCGGCGGCCTGACGCCCATGGAATTGTTTGGCCGCCTTGTCCTTGTCGTCGGTCCCAGCGGCGCTGGCAAGGATACCCTCATCGACTATGCGCGCGAACGGCTTCGGGCCGATCCGCGTGTTCACTTCGTGCGCCGGATCATCAGCCGCCCGACAGGTCCGGGCGAGGATCACGAACCCGTCGATACGGACGAGTTCAACCGTCGTGCTCTCGAAGGCGGCTTCTCGTTCCACTGGCAGGCGCACGGCCTTTCCTACGGCATTCCGTCGGAGATCGATGACTGGCTGGACCGCGGCGACGTCGTGGTGGCCAATGGCTCCCGAGCCGTTTTGCCGGACGCGCGGCGGAAATACCCGAAACTGCTCGTGGTCAATATCACCGCGCCCATGGGTGTCTTGGCGTTGCGTCTGGTCGAACGGGGACGCGAAAATCTGGAGAGCATCCGGCAGCGTCTGCTTCGGAGCGAGCAGCAAAGCATGGAAGGTGACGATGTGCTGCAGATCGACAATTCGGATGCGCCGGAGATTGCTGGCGAGCGCCTTCTAGCAGTGCTCGTTGCACGAGATGGCGGAGCGAAATGAGGCGGGTCATGGCGAAGACGCGTCCCCCATGTTCGAGCTCTGCCATCTGCGCTACGACGACCCATTCGATCCGCTTCAGTCCAGCGCTGGGCGCAGAAAGTGGCAGGGTCGGCCAGGCTGGCGAGATCACTGAAGAAGCGAAGCTGGCCGGCGTCGAAGGCGTCCTGCAGGCGCTCCAGGAATAGCCGCCCGAACAGGCGCCACAGAATCCGCACGGGCAGGAAAAATCCCGGCTGGCAGGCGATCCATCGCCGGTCCCCAGCCTTCGCCGTGGCAGGCTCGAGCGACAGACCGCCGCCCGGCACGACGCAGTGGACATGCGGATGATGGTGGAGATTTTGACCCCAAGTATGAAGCACGGCGACCACGCCGATCTCAGCGCCCAGAAATCGCTGATTTGGGAATCCTCAACGGCTCCAAACTATTTCATCCCGCTCTAGGCTGTTGGAGGGCGTGGACTCCTAATTGCCTATCTCTCCCCGCTGGCCCTTAGGCCGCGACGCCCCGCGCATCAGGACTCGCCGGAACGGCGAGGGTCGGGCGGCGTCATTCTGCGCGGAACGGCATCCTTTGTGACCTTTCGACGCCGACGGCGCAGGTCGGCGAGCGCGTTATGCGAGACGCGATGCCTCTTCGAAATACGTGCCGATGATGGCGGCGACACTCTCGCTGGCAACGGGCGGGCTGAACAGGAAGCCCTGCAACTCGTCGCATTTCTCGGCGCGCAATGCCTCCAACTGCGCGACCGTCTCCACACCTTCGGCCGTTGTATCGATGCCGAGGCTGGCGCCGAGTCCTATGACGGCACGGACGATGGCGAGCGACTCTGGACACCGGCCGATCTCGCGGACAAACGATCGGTCGATTTTGAGGCGGTTGAACGGAAACTGCCTGAGATAGCTCAGGCTGGAGTAGCCAGTGCCAAAATCGTCGAGTGCAATGCGCACGCCGAGCGAGCGAAGCTGCTTGAGGATAGCGAGGTTGGTGCTGCTGTCTGCCAGCAGCACCGACTCGGTGATCTCGATCTCCAGCTGGTGCGGCTTCAGCCCGCTGCCGGTCAGCGCCAGACCGACCGTCCCGAGGAGGTTCCCTTTCCGGAACTGCACGGGGGAAACGTTGACGGACAGCACCAGCTCGTGCGGCCAGGTTGCCGCCTCCCGGCATGCCCCCGTAAGCACCCAACGGCCAAGCTCGTCGAGCATGCCGGTTTCCTCCGCGATCGGGATGAAATCCGAGGGCGACACCATGCCTCGACGGGGATTGTGCCAGCGCAGCAGGGCCTCGAACCCGCGCAGCTTTCCGGTTTGCGTCCGGATAATGGGCTGGTAATGCAACTCGAACTCGCGGTCGATTTCGGCGCCGCGCAGCTCTATCTCCAGCGCACGCCGCTCGCGCTGGCGCATGTCCATCCCGGCCTCGAACCAGCGGAAGGTACCCTTGTCCGATTGCTTCGCGCGGTACAGGGCGAGATCTGCGCATTTCAGCAGGCTGTCGATGTCAGCGGCGTCGTCTGGGACCAGCGCTGCGCCGATACTCGCACCGATCACTATTTCGGCGCCATCGACCTTTCGTATAGCGGTGAGATCGCGGATGATGCGCTGCCCGAGCTCCTCGACGCCGGAGCGGCATTCGACTGCCGGCACCAGGATCGCAAATTCGTCGCCGCCGAGCCTGGCCACCAAGTCGGTCTTGCGCACCAGTTCTCGCAGCCGAGTGGTCACCTCTATGAGGAGTGCGTCGCCTGCCGCGTGTCCGAGAGTGTCGTTGACCGTCTTGAAATTATCGAGGTCGATCAGCACCACGCCGAACCGCTGGCCATTCTGCCCGAGAGTTTCGGCCGCCCGCTCCAGCTCGCGCGTGAAGACTGTTCGATTGGCGACTCCCGTCAGCGGATCATGATGAGCGAGGTAAGTGATATGGGCTTCGGCGCGCTTACGCTCTGTTATGTCGACGATTGTCGATAGTATTGCCACCTGGTGGTCTACGAGGGTTTCGCTTGTGTACTCGATCACATCGAGCTCGCGCCCGTCGGCGGTGCGGTGCCGAAGCACCAGCCCGCGACCGTCCCTCTCGCGGTTGCTGGTGCTTTCCACGCGGATTTCAGCAAGGCTGCGGTCGAGGAAGTCGCCGCGACTGTAGCCGTAGAGACGCAACGCCGCTTCGTTGACGTTGAGAAAAATGCCGGTCGATTGGCTGCGCACGAACATCGGTACCGGATTATCATCGAAAAGAGAGCGGAATAGGGTCTCGCGCGCCTTCAGGTCGCGAATGTCGGTCAGTGTGACCGCCAGCACGCCGCCGGCGATGTCGACTCCGACCTGAAGAGTGACCCTCTGCTGTCCCAGCCGATAGG
>NZ_RZSL01000011.1:0-31779 GCF_003997355.1 Mesorhizobium sp. M1E.F.Ca.ET.041.01.1.1
CAGCCAGGCCGCGATGGTGAGCGCGCCGAACCGCCAGCCATAGAGCGCGCCGATCAGCGTCACGGCGAAGGTCTGCATGGTCACCGGAACCGGCACCATCGGCACCTCGATATAGGACGACAGCGCCAGGAACAGCGAGCCGAGGACGACAGCGCCAACCTTCCAGGCGACGGAGCGGCTGTCCAGCCGGAGCGGACTGAAAGAGGGCTTGCGGGTCGAAACGGCGATGTTTGTCACGGTGATGTCCCTGGTTGGATTGAGTTATAGATAATTTCTGTACTCGATCTATTATCGAATCCATATTTTTGCAGAGATGGCAAGCGCCCCGTCGCGGAAACGCAGATCGACGAGCAGTGAGGCTGGGCCATTCAAAAGCTTTTGGGATGCCCAAAGCCGACATCTGGCGGAAATAGAGCGCCGAGGCGCGGAAGCGTTGCCGTTTCCGCTGTCTGTTCTGATTGCTCTACCCCACGATGGCGAAGGCCTCGCGGGTCCTGCCGGAAGCGGTCTTGACCGGCTTCTGGCCGATCCATTGCACGTGCCGGCCAAGCGTGGCGGCAGCCGCTTCCGTGTTGCCCTGCCTGAGCGCGCTCAAGATCGCCCGATGATCCTGGTCGGTGCGGGTTTCCCATTCGGAGCGCCAGGCTGCGAACAGGAAGCGGGCGCTCGCGGCATGCAGATCGTCGATGGTGGAAAGAAGCCGCGGCATGTTGCAGGGCGCCAAGATCAGCCGGTGGAAGGTGCGGTTGGCCTCTTCCCAGGAGCGGACGTCGCGGGATTTGTCGCCCGCCTTGGTCGCCTCCTCGGCCTGGTCGAGGATCGCCGGCGTCAGATGCGGCGCGGCATGGCGCAGCGCCAGCACCTCAAGCGCCGCGCGCATCTCGGCCACTTCCCTCACCTCGCCGAGATCGAAAGCGGCAACGCGCACGCCGCGGCGCGGCTCGCTGATCGCCAGGCCTTGCGCCTCGAGGCGGCGGAACGCCTCGCGCACCGGGACATGGCTGGTGCCGAATTCCTCCGCGACATGGTCCTGGCGCAGCCGCGATCCCGGCTCGATCGCGCCAGAGATGATGCGATCAGCCAGTTCCTTGCTGATACGGACGGCGATCGTGTCGTCTGTGTTGGCCATATTTTATAGATAATTTGCAGAGCCGCCGTTTGTCGAGACGGCCAAAGCGGGATTCACAGGCGCGCCCCGCTCCAGCGGTCATCGGCAAAACACCGAAGATCCGATAGGTTCTCAGTTGACGCGGCTGATGCAGAAATCGATGACGTCGATCAGCGCCGATTTCTGCGGCGTCGCCTCCAGCGGCGCCAGCGCGTCGCGGGCGATCTCGCCGAAGTGACGCGCGCGGCCGATCGTGTCGGCGATGGCGCCGTGGCGGGTCATCAGGCCGATCGCCTTTTCCAGCCCGGCATCGTCGGCGACGTTGTCCTCGATGGCACGCTTCCAGAAGGTGCGCTCGGCCTTGGTGCCGCGCCGGTACGCGAGGATCACCGGCAGCGTCACCTTGCCCTCGCGGAAATCGTCGCCGACATTCTTGCCGAGATCCTTGCTGGAGCCGCCATAGTCGAGCGCATCGTCGATGAGCTGAAAGGCAAGGCCGAGATTCATGCCGTAGGAGCGCAGCGCCGCGCGGTCGTTGCGGGAGGCTAGCGCGATCACCGGGCCGACTTCGGCTGCAGCCGAGAACAGGGCCGCGGTCTTGGCCTTGATGACGGCGAAATGCTCGTCCTCGGTGGTCTCCAGATTCTTGGCGGCGGCAAGCTGCATCACCTCGCCCTCGGCGATGATGGAGGCAGCGCTCGACAGGATGTCGAGAGCTTCCAGCGAACCGACCTCGACCATCATGCGGAAAGCCTGGCCTAGCAGGAAGTCGCCGACCAGCACGCTTGCCTGGTTGCCCCAGATCATGCGCGCCGTCTTCTTGCCGCGGCGAAGCGCGCTCTCGTCGACGACATCGTCATGGAGCAGCGTCGCGGTGTGCATGAACTCGACCGACGTCGCGAGCTTGACGTGACCGTCGCCCGAATAGCCGAACATCTGGGCGGCGGCGAGCGTCAGCATCGGCCGCAGGCGCTTGCCTCCCGAAGAGATCAGGTGATTGGCGACCTCCGGGATCATCTCGACGTCGGAGCCGGCCTTCGACAGGATCAGTTCGTTGACGCGGCCCATGTCGGCTGCCGTCAGAGCGATGAGATCCTTGATGGAAGCGGGTTCCCGCTTGCCTTCGATATTCAGAACGACACCCACCACGATCACTCCCGTCTCATTGACGCGCGCACGACAACACCCTGATCCCGGTAGGACTCTAGGTCGGTACAACCGGGCACGGCAAGAGGCGAATTGGCGCGGCAAGCCTGGCGCGGGGTTGCCTCAACGTTTACATGAACGCCGCAACCTGCGATTTTCATTCCATGATTGAGCTTGTCCGCACCAATGACGCCGTCGTCATTTCCTTCATCGAATCGCTGATGCGCGACGCCGGCATCGCCTGTTTCGTCGCCGACCAGAACATGAGCGTGCTCGACGGATCGCTCGGCATCCTGCCCAGGCGCGTCATGGTCGATGCGGACAAGGCCGATGCGGCGCGGCGCATCCTGAAGGATGCCGGCATCGAGAACGAGATCCGCCGGAAATAATGGCAGCTTCAACCGCTTTTGCCCCCGACACCCCGGCCCACACGGTCGATGCCTTCCATCGCGGGCGCTTCTGGCTGGTGCAGCCGAGGCAAGGCCATCGCGCCGGCATGGACGCCATGATGGTGGCGGCGGCCGTCCCGTCCACCTTTTCCGGCCGGCTCGCCGATTTCGGCGCCGGCGCCGGCGCCGCGGCGCTCGCCGCGCTGTCGCGCTGCCCTGAGGCGCGGGCTGTGCTGGTCGAGCGCTCCGCCGACATGGCGGCGTTTGCCGCCGCCACGCTTGCGCATCCGGGCAATGCGCATATCGGCGACCGCGCCTCGGTGCTGACGGCCGACGTCACGCTCACCGGCCGGGCGCGGGCCGAGACCGGGCTAGCCGACAATTCCTTCGACTTCGTGATCATGAACCCGCCTTTCAACGCCACCGAGGATCGCGCCACGCCGGATGCACTGCGCAGAGAGGCGCATGTCACGGAGGACGGGCTGTTCGAGCGCTGGATCAGGAGTGCCGCCGCAGTGGTCAAGCCGCGCGGCGGGCTGGCGGTGATCGCCCGGCCGGAGCAGCTTGTCGCGGTCCTCGATGCGATCGAAGGCCGCTTCGGCGATGCCGAGATGCTTTGCGTCCACCCGCGCCCGGACGCCGCGGCGATCCGCATCGTCGTCAGGGCCATGCTCGGCGCGCGCGGAAAACTGTCGATCCGGCCGCCGCTCACCTTGCACGGACCGTCCGGCAACGAACCGACGGAACGGACCGAGATGATCAACAATGGGCTGGCGTCGCTGTTCGGCGATTGATTAGAGGCCGGCAATGCGGCATTGCCGTTGGCTGGCGAATTCCTACATGCCGGGAGCAAGGATGAGGTTTCACTTGCTCTTGCACCTCTTTCTGGAGACAAGCTTTCGTGAAACGCTTCCTCAACCGACTGCTGCCGAAACCCTGGCGCTCGACAGTCGTCACCATTCCCGTCATCCGGCTGCACGGCACCATCCTGCCCGGCGGCGGCCAGTTCCGGCCGAGCCTGTCGCTCGCCTCGACGGCCGGCCTCATCGAGAAAGCGTTCGGCTTCGACGCGCCGGCGGTTGCGATTTCGATCAATTCGCCCGGCGGCTCGCCTGTGCAGTCGCGGCTGATCTTCAGGCGCATCCGAGATCTGGCGGCGGAAAAGGACAAGAAGGTGCTGGTCTTCGTCGAGGATGTGGCGGCCTCCGGCGGCTACATGATCGCGATCGCAGGCGACGAGATCTTCGCCGACCCGTCTTCTATCGTCGGTTCGATCGGCGTCGTCTCGGCCTCCTTCGGCTTCCCGGAACTGATGAAGAAGATCGGCATCGAGCGGCGCGTCCACACCGCCGGCCAGAACAAGGCCGTGCTCGACCCGTTCAAGCCGGAAAAGAAGGAAGACGTCGAGCGGCTGAAGGCGCTGCAGCTCGAAGTGCACGAGACCTTCATCGACCTCGTCAAGGAGCGGCGCGGCACGAAGCTGAAGGACGATCCGGATCTGTTCACCGGCCTGTTCTGGACCGCCAAGAGAGGCCTGGAGCTCGGTCTGGTCGATGCGCTGGGCGACATGCGCAGCGTGCTCAAGACCCGTTTCGGCGAAAAGACGCAACTCAAGCTGATCACCGCGCCGCGCGGGTTTTTCGGCCGCTTCGGCCTGTTCGGCTCGCGCTTTTCGGCGCCGGATATCGCGGCGGCCGCCGCGAACGGCATCATCGATGCGGCGGAAGAGCGCGCGCTGTGGGCGCGCTTCGGGCTTTGAAAAAGCCATGAAAGTGTCTAGCATAGTCACTTGACCGACCTGTACGGTCGGCCTTGCCGCGCTAACGCGGGAGGAGTTTCGAGATGCCGCAGATCATTTTCTTCGCTGTCGTCGGCGCCGCCGCCTATTTCGGCTATCGCGCGTTCGTGCGTGAGGCCGAGCGTGTGACGGCAAAAATCCGGCGCACCGAGAAACAGGCGGCCAACGGCACGATGGGTACACTGGTCAAGGATCCGAAGACCGGCGAGTACCGTCTGGCCAAGGACTGAAGCCATCTCGCCAGCAGCCGACATTCTGGAGCCCGAGGCCAAGTCCCGGACATGGCTGGCGCCTGCCAAGATCAATCTGGCGCTGCATGTGACCGGCAGGCGCGCCGACGGCTATCACCTGCTCGACAGCCTTGTCGTCTTCACCCGCTTCGGCGACCGGCTGCAGATCGAGCCGGCCGAGCGTGATGCGTTCTCGGTGTCCGGCCCGTTTGCCGCCGGTGTGCCGCTCGATGGCGACAATCTGGTGATCAAAGCGCGCGAAGCATTACGCGCAGAGGCTGGGGCGCAAATGACGCGCCCTGTCGCCATCCGGCTGGAAAAGAACCTGCCGATCGCTTCCGGCGTCGGCGGCGGCTCGAGCGACGCGGCGGCCGCGCTCAACGGCCTTTCGCGCCTCTGGAAGCTCGACATCGACGAAGCCGGACTGGCGCGGATCGGCCTGACGCTCGGCGCCGACCTGCCGATGTGCCTCGCGACAAAGCCGCTGATTGCGCGCGGCGTCGGCGACGAGCTGGCGCCGCTGGCGCAATTTCCGGCGCTGGCGCTGGTTATGGTCAATCCGGGCGTGGCGGTTTCGACGCCCGACGTGTTCAAGGCGCTTTCCAGGCACGACAACGAGGCATTGCCGTCCCTGCCCGGCCGCCTGGATTTTCACACCATCCGCAATTGGCTCGAGACGACCCGCAACGATCTCGAGCCTGCCGCTCGAGCCATCCAGCCGGCCGTCGGCGAAGCGCTCGCGGCGCTGAAAAAAGCAGGGGCCGCCTTCGCCCGAATGTCCGGCTCCGGCGCCACCTGTTTCGGCCTGTTCGAGACCGGCAATGTCGGCAAGCGCGCGGCAATCGACATCCGCGGCCGTCATCCCGGCTGGTTCGTCGCCGCGACGCGCAGCATGGAGGCTGACGCTCATGGCCAAAATTGACGAAAGCCGCCCCTTCATTCCGGTGCGGATCGCGGTGCTGACGGTTTCCGACACGCGCAGCCTCGCCGACGACAAATCGGGCCGGACACTGGCCGACCGGATCGCAGAGGCCGGCCACATATTGGCTGCCCGCGACATCGTCACCGACGACCGCGAAAAGATCCGAGACAAGGTGCTCGGCTGGTCGAAGGACGAGGCGGTGGATGTCGTCATCACCACCGGCGGCACCGGCTTCACCGGCCGTGACGTGACGCCGGAGGCGCTGGAGCCGATCTTCGAAAAACGCATGGACGGTTTTTCGGAAGTCTTCCACCGCATCTCCTACGACAAGATCGGCACCTCGACGATCCAGAGCCGGGCGACGGGCGGCGTCGTCAACGCCACCTTCGTCTTCGTGCTGCCGGGCTCGCCCGGCGCCTGCAAGGACGCCTGGGACGGCATCCTGAAGCCGCAGCTCGACTACCGGCACATGCCCTGCAACTTCGTCGAGATCATGCCGCGGCTCGACGAGCATCTCAGGCGGGGCGGCAAGCCTGCCTCTTAAAGCATAGGCAAAGCGCCCGATCGGGATCTCATTTGCGAGGCGGAATGGTGTTCCCGCCTTCGAAGCGCCATTCCGAAGCCGATGTTGGCAAAGTACCTTGTGCAAGGAAACAAGGGACCATGCCATGGCCGTTCACAGCGGCGGATGCCATTGCGGCAACATCCGCCTGAGCTTCTCCAGCGCTCTCGATCCTGCGGGACTGGATATCCGCGCCTGCCAATGCTCGTTCTGCACCCGCCATGGTTCGCGGGCGGCCGCCGATCCCAACGGGAAGCTGGTCGTCTCGGTCGAAGACAGGGCGCGGCTGCAAATCTATCGCTTCGGCCTGCGCACCGCCGACTATCTGCTGTGCCGCGAATGCGGCGTCTATGTCGCGGCAATCGCCGGCGATGGCGCCGAGGCCAGGGCGATCGTCATCGTCAACGCGCTCGACGACCGCGAGCGGTTTTCCCGGGAGCCGATCCCGGTCCGCTACGACGCCGAAGGCCGGGAACAGCGCCTGGCCAGGCGCCGCACGAGTTGGATGCCGGTCGAAATCCAGGGATCTGACCGGCTCAGCGAATGACGGGCTCGCCGTGGAAGCGGCGACGCGACGGCCGCGAGACACCGAAGCCGATTTCCATCATCAGCCGCGGCGTGTGCGCCGGCACCGTGCCCATGTGGAAGCCGAACGGGTCCTCGACGAAGCCGACGCCGGCCTCGCCGGTGAGCGTCACAGGGCTTTGCTGACCATAGACGTCCAGCACATCTTCCGCCGGATGGCCAACCAGAAGCGTCAGCTGATGTTTGAGCGCGCGGCGCTTGTGGCTGCCGCGAACATAGACATGCGGACCGGTGCCGGCATCGCAAGGCTTCAGATAGAAAAAGAACTTCAGCATCCGCCAGTCGTCGAGATCGAAATGATATTTGCCGAGCGAAGCGAGGTTCTTGTCGGAATCCGAGGCCTTGCCGGTCGGAAAGCTCCACCAGACGCGCGTGGTGATCAGTTTCGCCTGGCCACCGAGATAATGCCGGGCGACGTCGAGGAGCAGCGGGTCCTTCTGGATGGCAAGAGCCGCCTTGCAGTCCAGGATCCGCTCGAAATAGTGGCCGCTGAGCAGCGAGCGGCCATACAGCTTTTCGGCCTCGGCATGCTCGCCCGGCATGAATTCGAGATGGCGGTCGAAGTTGCCGAAACAGGGCGTGCGCTGCGCGAAAGCGGCGATCTCCTCGTGGATCTCCTGCGGCAGCATGAAGCCCGAAAACAACCCATCGGAACGCAAAGCCTCTACCACGGCCTCGCGCTCGATGCCGGTGAACATCGTCTTTTCCGCATTGTCGGCCGGACGCGCCCGTTTGGCGCCCAGCCAGTGCATGCGGCGCCCCGGCATGGTGCGCGCCAGCACGAACATCGGCAGCCAGGCCGGGTTTTCGCGAAGGTCCGTCAGATAGGTCGGGATGCGCACAGCGATGCGCTTGAGCAGGCTGCCGTTGCGGGCAATGGCCTCCAGGCTGGCCGCGCCGGAATTGTCTGGGGGAGCAAGGTTCATCGGGTCCTCATATGCATGGCGTCCATCGAAGCGACATCTGGCTATCGCTTTGGCACTACCCAATCCCGATTGTCCCGCATGGCAAGGATGCTAACCTCCCCTGCAATTTTGTGCAACGCACAATAAAGCGAGGGCTGAAATTTACGCCCGGCTTCCCTGTTGACGCCGCAGCGTCGGTCGTCACTTCGGCGGCGCCACCCAGATCTCGGCATTGAGCCTTCTGGTTGCGAGGCCGCGCGCCAAGGCTTCGGCGCTGCGTGCGCTCTTTGCGAGAGCCGAGGCCTGGCGCTTGCTGATGACAAGGCCCTCGGCCAGCGCCCGGTTGCCGGAAAAGACCCTGGCCAGGAACGGGGCGCGATTGGCGCGGGCGCGCGAGAAGCGCGCGGGCATCGTCTGCCTCGCCATGTGAGCGACGACCTCCTCGATCCAGCCTTCGGCCAGCCGTGCGCCAGGCTCAAGGAGCAGCAGCCAGTCGCCCTTGGTCTGACCGATGCCTGTCGCGATACCGCCGGCCACATAGTGGCAGCCGGCGTGCTCGGCGACGCGGTGCGTCTGGTCGGTCGAGCCTGTGTCGCAGACGACAACGTCGCGCACGACGCCTTCGACCGCGCCGCCGATCAGCGAGGCGAGCGTGCGAGCAAGGCCCTCTTCGTCGTTCCGGGTTTCGATAAGAACGCTGAGCATCGTTCAGCCGAATAGCCGAAAGCCGCGCGTTGCGCCAGTTGCGCGTCGCGGATCAAAAAGTTCTTGATTTGTTCTCACCGGCAAAATAGGAATAGTTTCATGAACAGAGCGATTCGACAGCCTGCCGACAGTCCTTGGGAGAGGGCGAAAATGGAACAGATCGTGCGTGCCGACATTGCTGCCTTCGGAGCGGGCCGAGCCGAAATGGCCAATGCGATGATCGAACAGAGCGGCATGCGCGTCCGGCCCGACCGCAATCGCGGGCGCTCGGCCGGCATCAATCCGTCCGGCCGGTTCGAGCCGGTCAGCCGGCATGTGTTCGACGACGGCTGGAACTCGCTGGAAGAGCTGCCGCCCTTCAAGACCGAAGTGCAGGTCGAGAAGCCGCGCACGATCATTACCCGCAACGAATCGCCGGACATTTCCTTCGACCGTTCGATCAACCCCTATCGCGGCTGCGAGCATGGCTGCGTCTACTGCTTCGCCAGGCCGACGCATGCCTTCATGGGCCTGTCGCCAGGGCTCGATTTCGAATCCAAGCTCTTCGCCAAGCCGGATGCGGCGCGCATGCTCGACAGAGAATTGTCGAAGCCGGGCTACCAGCCGCGCACCATCGCCATCGGCACCAACACCGATCCCTACCAGCCGATCGAGAAGCAGTACCGGATCATGCGCGAGATCCTGGAGGTGTTGGAGGCGCGCGGCCACCCGGTCGGCATCGTCACCAAATCGGCGCTGGTGACGCGCGACATCGACATCCTGTCGCGCATGGCCGAACGCGGCCTCGCCAAGGTGGCGCTGTCGGTCACGACGCTCGACCGCATGCTGGCGAGAACGATGGAACCCCGCGCGTCGACCCCGACCAAGCGACTGGAGGCGATAAGGCAGCTTTCGGATGCCGGCGTCCCGGCCTCGGTGATGGTGGCGCCGATCGTTCCCGGCCTGAACGACCCGGAACTGGAACGCATCCTCGATTCGGCACGCGCAGCCGGCGCCAGGGAAGCGGGCTATGTCGTGCTGCGGCTGCCGCTCGAAGTGGCGCCGATCTTCAAGGACTGGCTGCTTCGCCATTATCCGGATCGTTATCGGCATGTGATGTCGCTGATCCGCTCGATGCGCGACGGCAAGGACTACGATTCGGAATGGGGCAAGCGCATGAAAGGCGCCGGACCCTATGCCTGGCAGATCGGCCGGCGCTTCGAGATGGCCGCCAAGAGGCTCGGTCTCAACGTCGAGAGGCGGCAGCTTCGGACCGATCAATTCGTCGCGGGCTCAGGCGCCGGAGAGCAGCTGATGTTGCTTTGACAAAGACCAGGCCAGGGCGCGCCGCATGGCTGTGCCCTGGCCCACGATCCCGTCCGGCCCCTGTCCCCCGGCCGTGAGACGGTGCCCTCCCTGGTCCGACGCCCCATCCGACCCGGAGGGACTTGCGGAGAATCGGAGCCGATGCGAACCTCGCCGCACCATGGCTCGCGCGCGTTCCGATTCTCCGCTTCTCTTTGAACTTGTCGAGAAGCCCGACTTCTCCATCGAGACGAAGGCGATGGCCGATGGGATGTGGCCTGTCGCGGGCATGGACGAGGCCGGCCGCGGGCCGCTCGCCGGTCCGGTGGTTGCAGCCGCAGTGGTGCTCGACCCGGCCAACATTCCCGATGGCCTCGACGATTCCAAGCGCCTCACCCACTTGCAGCGCGAGGCGCTGTTCCTCAAGATTCTCGGCTCGGCGCTCAGCGTCTCGATGGCCTCGATCAGCGCCGAAGGCATCGACAACAGCAACATTTTGAAAGCCAGCCTGGAAGCGATGCGCCGCGCCGCGGCCGGCCTGTCGCTGCAGCCGAAGCTGGCCTTGGCCGATGGCCGCGACGTGCCGCCTGGGCTGCCCTGCGAGGGCCGGGCGCTGATCAAGGGCGACCAGCGCTCGCAGTCGATCGCCGCCGCCTCGATCGTCGCCAAGGTGATGCGCGACCGGATGATGTGCGGATGCGGCGGTCATCACGAGCACTATGGCTTCGAAGTGCATATGGGCTATGCGACCGTTCGGCATCGGACCGCTATCGAAGTGCATGGCCCGGTGGCGCGGCTGCACCGGGCGTCGTTCGCACCGTTTCGACTGGGTGGGGTTGAGGTGGTGGAAGAGGAAGAAGAGAGCTTCGCAGGATTGGAGTGAGGCGCCGCGGGAGTTGCGTAATCTCCCCCCTTGAGGGGGAGATGGCCGGCAGGCAGAGGGGGTCGCCTCGCGAAGAGCGCCAACCTCTTTTTTCTTTCAATACGGCATTTGCACCAGTAGAGCGCTGCGTCAGCGGAGGCGACCCCCTCTGTCGCCTTCGGCGACATCTCCCCTCGAGGGGGGAGATTATCTCCGCCACAACAAAAAAGCCGCCGGGTTGCCCAGGCGGCTTTTTGATTCCGTAAAGCGAAATTCGTCAGTTCAGCTTGGCCTTCACGTCCTGCAGCGCGGACTTGAACAGATCGGCGCCGGCCTTGGCGTCGACCTTGGCGGCAAGCAGGGCGCGGGCGGCTTCGACGGCGATGTCGACGGCGCTGGCGCGCACCTCGCCGATCGCCTCGCGCTCGGCCTGGCTGATCTTCTGCTCGGCAAGAGCCGTGCGCCGGGCGACATAGTCCTCGGTCTTCTTATGCGCCTCGGAAGCGAGCAGCTCGGCCTCGCGCTTGGCGGCGGCGACGATGTCGGCGGCCTCCTTCTCGGCTTCCTTGCGCTTCTGCTGGTACTGGCCAAGCAGTTGCTGGGCCTCCTCGCGCAGGCGGCGGGCTTCCTCGAGCTCGCTGCTGATCTTGGCCGCGCGGGCGTCGAGCGATTTGGCGAGCATGCCCGGCACCTTCAGATAGATGACGGCGCCGAGGAAGATGATCAGGGCGATTGTTGCCCAGAGTGTAGCGAGTGATGTGGCGTCCATGATGCCCTCCTCACCGGGCTGCGGATTTGACCGCGGCCGCGATCTCGGCCTTGTCGGTCTTGCCGCCGACGAGCGCCTCAACGATGGCCGACGTGGTGTCCTCGGCGATCGTGCCGACTTCCTTCATCGCCTTGGCCTTGATCGAGGCGATGCTCGCCTCGGCCTCGCCGAGCTTCTTCTCGAGTTCGGCCTCGAGCTTCTTGCGCGTGCTTTCGGCTTCGCTCTTGGCGGCGTCGCTCGCCTGCTGGCCGATCTTGTTGGCGTTGGCCTTGGCTTCCGCCAGTTCCTGCTCATAGGCGGCAACGGCCGCATCGGCCTCACCCTTCAGCCTTGCGGCGTGGTCGAGATCCTGGGTGATGCGATCGTTGCGGACGTCGATGATGGCGCCGACGCGCGGCATCACAACCCGCTTCAGGAACAGATAGAAGAGCCCGAAGGTGATGACGAGCCACAGGATCTGCGACGGGAAGGTCTCGGCATTGAACGGCGGGAACGTGCCATGCTCCTCGGCAGGCACGACGGTGCCCGCATGCGTATCGCCTTCGGCCGCAGCCGGCGCGGACTCTTGCGCAAAGGCAGATGTCACGAACATCTCATTCCCCTGTCCATACGGCGGGGCCGCACCATGCGGCCCCTTTCGTCAGCGCGTGCTTCTTACTTGAAGACCAGCAGCAGCGCGATGAGGAGCGAGAAGATGCCCAGAGCTTCGGTCACGGCGAAGCCGAAGATCAGGCGGCCGAACTGGCCGTCAGCAGCCGACGGGTTGCGGAGCGCACCCGAGAGGTAGCTGCCGAAGATGTTGCCGAGGCCGATGCCCGCGCCGCCCATGCCGATGCAGGCGATACCAGCGCCGATAGCAGCTGCTGCAGTTGCGTCCATTTCAAAACTCCTGTGGTTTTCGTAATCGTTGCGGTTGGTACGTTGGGTATGCTGGCGCCGGGGCGCCGGTGAAGATCGATCAGTGGCTCGGGTGCAGAGCGTCGTTCAGGTACATGCAGGTCAGCACCGCGAAGACGTAGGCCTGCAGGAAGGCGACCAGCAATTCCAAGGCCGTCAGGGCGACGGCCATGGCGAGCGGCAAAATCGAGCCGGCGACGCCGACGGCGCCCAGCGCGCTGAGGCTGACGACGAAGCCCGAAAACACCTTCAGCGTGATGTGGCCGGCCAGCATGTTGGCGAAAAGACGAACCGAGAGGCTGACGGGGCGCGAGACGAATGAAATGACTTCGATCGCCACCACCAGCGGCATGAGGTAGCCGGGCACGCCATGCGGCACGAACAGCTTGAGGAAGCCGAAGCCGTGCTTGGCGAAGCCGTAGACGACGACGGTGCCGATGACCAGCGCGGCCAGCGTGAAGGTGACGATGATGTGGCTGGTGACGGTGAAGAAATAGGGGAACAGGCCGATCAGGTTGGCGACCAGCACGAACATGAACAGCGAGAACACCAGCGGGAAGAACTGCATTCCCTGCTTGCCCGCCGCGTCGCGCAGCATGTTGCCGACGAACTCGTAGGCCATCTCGGACATCGACTGCAGGCGGCCCGGAATGAGGGCGCGGCTGGCGGTGCTCATGTAGAGGAAGGCGGACGCAACGATGACCGTCACGACCATGAACAGGGCGGAATTGGTGAAGGAGACGTCGTAGCCGCCGATATGAAGCGGGATGATCGGATGGATCTGGAACTGGTGGATCGGATCGACCTTGTCAGCAGCCACTTTTTATCCCCGTCAAAGCCGCAACCGGCTTCTTAAGTTCGTTTTAGCGCCTTGCGGCGCCTCATCTCATTCCTTCGGCTCGGGCGGCTTGCCGCCTTGACCGAATTCCGGTGCAAGTCCCGCCGAACGCAGGACATTGAGTATACCGGCGCCAAAGCCCAGCAAGAGGCCGACAATCAGACCCCAAGGCGCCGTTCCCGCCAGGCGGTCGATGATCCAGCCCAAGCCGACACCAACCACCACTCCGGCGATGAACTCGCTGGACAGTTTCAGTGCCTGACCGTAACCGGTCGCAGCTTTCGCTTCGTCTTTCCCCTCGAGCCGGTCCGTGCGCCTTGATGCAAGCGATGCTTCAAGCTCGCGCCGGCGGCGCTCAAGTTCGTCGTCGCGGATGGCGGCTTCACGCTGTTTGCCGCGGCCGGTTTCTCCGGTTCCGTCTGGCCTGTCTTTGTTGGCCATCGCAACCCCCCTGCCCGGGCAGACTATCACCGTCCGTCCGCTTCTAAAGTCGCCGGCAACATAGTTAGAGGGTCCGCGCCCGTCAAGCCACGGGCCGAACTTCGAAGTGATGTATTTTTCTTAATTAAATCAGTTACTTATCCGGGTGCGACATCGTGCCCGTCACGCCCGCGCGAGGACTCGGCGCGAATCCGCGCGGCAAGCCGCGCCGATCGGTGCGCGCGGCGAGCCGCGGAGAACGCCCCCGGAGGCTCGCCCGAACGGCTCAGCTCCAGCCGCCGCCATAGGTGCGATAGAAGATGTGCAGGCCGATCCTGGTCATGCGCTGCATGGCGCGCGCCCAGCCGGGGTGGACGTAGTTGGCATAGTAGTGCGTGGAGGATCCGACCTCCGGGATGAAGATCTTGCCGGCGGTCACCGCCATGGCGACATCCTGGGCGGTCTTATAGGCGACCGGGTCGTTGATACGCTTCTTCCTGCCGTCGCAGGCGAAGGAGAACTGGCAGCGGTTGAACCAGTTGTCGTTCTGGTAGACGACGCCGCAGATCGTCTTCGGATAGGCCGGGTTGCGGACGCGGTTGAGGATCACCTGCGCAACCGCGGCCTGGCCACGCACCGACTCGCTGCGCGCCTCGAAATAGATGCCCTTGGCGAGGCATTCCTGTTCCGGCTTGGAGAAGACGGCCGCCGGCAGCGGGTTCTGCATCCACGCGTGGTCGCCCTTGCCCATCGGCGGGATGAAGCGGCCATCGTTGGGATCGTCCTGCAGCAGCGCCTCGAAGGGTGACGCCTTGGCGTAGTCCGGCGCCGACTGGGCATAGGCGGTGGCGAGGATATCCGGCTTGTCGTTGTTGACGAGCGCGACGAGAGCCGCCGGCAGTCCGGGATCGGGCTTCTTGTCTTCGCGGATATGGAAGGCTTGGGCGATCTGGACTTCCTTCCCCTTGATGCCAGGCTTGGCGAAGGTGAGCTTCAGGCCGCTGTCCATCGCGGGGCGAAGCAGCGACGAGGTGCGCTCGAAGATCGAGCCGGCGCTGAAATTCTTCGGCGGCGCCACCGGTGACACCTGGACGAGGCGGCCCTTCTTGTCGGCGCGCACGACGCGGTCCTCATCGGGCGTTGCGCCGGCGGCATTGCCCTTACCCCGAAACGCAACCGCCCCCACACCGGGCAGTTTCACGCCGGAGCCAGAGATCGAGCCCGTAGCGGCGGAATCGATGAACGGCATCTCGGCGGCATGCACCGAGCCGGCGACGGATTTTTCGACGTAGGCGCTCCAGCGGGCGTGAGGCGACTCCAGCCCGGAGACGAGGCTCGCCATGTCCTGATAGGCGACGACCGATGGAAAGCCGACCCAGAAGCCGAGCCCCAGAACCAAAGGAGTAAGGAAGGAAGGTTTATTCGCAACGGCGGCGGCGACGAGCCGCATAAAAACGCGTCGATGCACGGAACTCTCCAGAAACGCTACTGACCCCGGAGAGCCAAAATGAAGCATTAACCTTGATGGGGGGTTAACGACATCGATCGTGTTTTTTTCTTGTTGAAGGCAAGCCGGCTTCCCACTGCCGCGGAAAGCCGGCCAGGAATCAGGCTGGGTGAATCAGGCTGGGCGCAGGAATATCGGCCAGGCGATCGCCGCGCAGATCGCGGCCGCCAGCCACACGCCCGGCCATGCGAACAGAAGCAAGAGCCAAGGGATGGCGATCGGCACCAGGCAGAAGCCGATGAAGACAAGGGTGTTGGCGAGGCTGAGCGCGGTGCCGACATGGCCGGCGCCGGCAAGCGTTGCCAGTTCGGTGTAGGCGACGCCGTGCCAGGCCGAAACCGAGATGCCAGCCACGACCACCATGACAGGCAGGAACAACATCAGTGCCGGCTGCCTGGCCGCCGCGATCACCAGCAGCCAGAGGAGCATGAAGGCCAGTGCGCTGAGCGCGCTGGAGATTTTCAGGAAGGGACGGCGGTTACCGCGACGGTCGGTATAGCGGCCGCTCCAGACGCGCATCACCATGGCGCCTGTCTGCACGACGGCAAGGCTTGCGCTGGTCACCCACGTGCCCATGCCGGCGAAGTCGTGCAGGAAGACCGAAGCAAAAGTGAGCACCGCCACCTGCGGGAAGCAGAGCAGGCCGATGGCCGTCGAGATGCGCCAGACCTCGATGTTGCACAGCGGCGCCGGGCCGTTCGTCGCGGCGGCAGCGTGAGCGCCGGCTTGCGCCGGCGGCTCATGCAACCAGCGCCAGGCAAGGAAAGCCGAGAGAGCGGAGATGGCCGCAAGCAGGCCAAAGACCTCGGCAAAGCCCAAGGCCAAGGCAAGCGAAGGCAGGATGAGCGCGCCGAGCCCGCCGCCGAGCGGCACCGCCGTCTGCCTGATGCTCATGGCAAAGCCACGCTCGCCTTCGCCGAACCAGCCCATGATGGCACGGCCGCTGGAGCCGTTGACGCTGCCGCCGAGCAGGCCGGCGACGAGCAGGCTCGCCGAAAGCAGCGTGACGCCTGGAACGGCTGTTTTCGTCGGCACGACGAGCATCGCCATGATGAAGAGCCATGCCGCCGTGGCGCCGAGCCCGGTCAAGAGCACGCGGCGGTCGCCCCAGCGATCGGTGAGCACGCCCCAGGGCAATTCGCTGAGCGCCACGCCGAGGCCGAGCAGACCGAGCGCCAGGCCGAGCTCGGCATTGCCGAGATGATAGCCCTGACGCATCACTACCGCGGTTGCCGGGATGCCGGAGAATGTGGCGGAGAAGCCGGCGTTGGCGGCGACGCCGATGCCCAGCACCTTCCAGCGATGGTTGGGTCCGAAGGTCCGGCCGGCCGAGGCGGAGGCGATACTTCGCTCAGACGGCTCGCAATCGCTGCGGGTGACGATGGCTGACATGATTCCAATCCCTTGACGACCGGCTGACGGCCTTGACCGGATGGATGTAGCGCCATAACTTCATTCGAAAAATCAGGAAGTTTTTGATCAACAATCCTGAAAACAAGGATGATCTTATGCGACGCGTCACCTTCGACCTCGACGTCCTCAGGACTTTCGTCACCGGCATGGAACTGGGCAATTTCGCCAAGGCGGCCGAGCGGCTTGGCCGCTCGACCTCAGCCGTCAGCGCGCAACTGAAGAAGCTGGAGGAGCAGGCGGCGACGCCGATCTTCCGCAAGGCGGGCCGCGGCCTGGCGCTCACCGAAGCCGGCGAGACCATGCTCGGCTATGCGCGGCGCCTGATCGAGCTCAATGACGAGGCGGCTTCCGCCATCCGCGACGTCGAGCTGGAAGGCTGGGTGCGGCTTGGCCTGCAGGAGGATTTCGGCGAAGCCGTGCTCCCCGAAGTGCTCGGCCGCTTCGCCCGCGCCCATCCCAAGGTGCGGATCGAAGCGCGGATCGGACGCAGCCATGAACTTGCCGAGCGTGTCCTGTCCGGCAGCCTCGACATTGCGCTCGCCTGGCATGACGGCACGACGCTGCCCTACAGCCGGCATGTGGCCGACGTGCAGGCGCGCTGGATCGGCCCGGCGAAACCGGTGGAGGCGGGTTCCCGCAACGGCGAGGCGCTGCCGCTGGTGGTGTTCGAAGCACCCTGCCTGCTGCGCACCGTGGCGACGGAGACGCTCGACCGCGCTGGCCTCGCCTGGCGCATGGCATTCTCCAGCCCAAGCCTTGGCGGCATCTGGGCGGCGGTGGCGGCTGGATTGGGCCTGACGATCCGCACCGATATCGGCCTGCCCGCCAACGTCAGGGCGCTCGCGCCCGGCGTGCTCGGGCTGCCGGCACTGCCGAAGATGGCGCTGCATCTGCATCAGAAGGACGCCGAGCTCGATCCGGTGGCGGCGCGGCTGGCGGAGATTCTGCTGCAGTCGGCGATCGAGGCGCTGCCTGAGGGGGCGCGAACCGGTGATGGGTTGCGAGAGGTCGCTTAGCTTTTTCGGACAAGCATCACAGCAAGTCGGAGCATCCAGCGTCGAGTTCCTTCACACCCCCCTCTGTCCTACCGGACATCTCCCCCGCAAGGGGGGAGATTGGATTTCGCTTATGCTTTCGCCAATCTCCAACGTTGCAGGACGAGCGCCGTCAGCAGAGCTGCTGATCTCCCCCCTTGCGGGGGAGATGCCCGGCAGGGCAGAGGGGGGTGCTGTCCCGCCAGCGTTGCGAAGATCCTGCCCTGCAATAGAGGATAACCTTACCGCTTCTTCGCCCGGCCGGCGAAAGGATTTTCCGAGGTGCGCAGCGCCATCCGGATCGGCACGCCGGGCATGTCGAAGGCCTCGCGCAGGCTGTTCGACAGATAGCGGACATAGGATTGCGGCATCACGTCCGGGCGCGAGCAGGAGACGACGAAGCCCGGCGGGCGGGTCTTGGCCTGGGTGACGTATTTGATCTTCAGCCGGCGGCCGGCGACGGCGGGCGGCGGATGATGGGCGAGGATGCCTTCCAGCCAGCGGTTCAGCTTGCCGGTGGAGACGCGGCTGTTCCAGACCTTGTGCGTCTTGATGACGGCTTCCATCAGCCGGTCGAGGCCGCGCCCGGTTTCGGCCGAGACGGTCACCGCCTGGATGCCGCGCACCTGGGGAAGAAGCCGCTCGGTCTTCTCGCGCAGCTCGGCCAGAAGCTCCTGCGGGTTGTCGATCAGGTCCCATTTGTTGAAGGCGATCACCGGCGCGCGGCCCTCGCGGATGATGAGGTCCGCGATCTGCAGATCCTGCTTCTCGAAGGGGATGGTGGCGTCGAGCATGATGATGACGATCTCGGCGAAGCGGATGGCGCGCAGGCCGTCCTGCACCGAAAGCTTCTCGAGTTTTTCCTGGACCTTCGACTTGCGCCGCATGCCGGCCGTGTCGAACAGTTTTATCCGGCGGCCGCGCCAGTCCCAGTCGACCGAGATGGAATCGCGGGTGATGCCGGCTTCCGGGCCGGTCAGCAGCCGCTCCTCGCCGATCAGCGCATTGATCAGCGTCGACTTGCCGGCATTGGGGCGACCGACGACGGCGATGCGCAGCGGCTTGGTGTCGTCATAGGTGGGCTCGGCATCGGGATCGGCGATATCCTCGCCGATCAGCACCTCGCTCACGGCGATCTCGTCACCCGCTTCTTCCTCGTCCTCGCCGAAGGCGCGTTCCTCGCCGAGCGCCGCGATCACCGCGTCGCGCAGGTCGGGCATGCCCTGGCCATGCTCGGCCGAGACGGGGATCGGCTCGCCGAGGCCAAGCTCCCAGGCTTCCAGCATGCCGGCTTGCGCACCACGCGCCTCGGCCTTGTTGGCGACCAGCACGACCGGCTTGCCGGATTTGCGGACCACCTCGGCGAAGGTCCGGTCGTCGGGCATCAGGCCGGATTTGGCGTCGACGGTGAAGAAGATCAGGTCGGCTTCGCGGATCGCGATCTCGGTCTGCTGGCGCATGCGGCCGGGCAGCGTCGAGGCCGCCGCATCCTCGAAGCCGGCGGTGTCGATGACGTCGAAGTGAAGATCGTAAAGCTTGGCGGGATGCACACGACGGTCACGCGTCACCCCCGGCGTGTCGTCGACAAGCGCCAGCTTCTTTCCCACCAGCCGATTGAAAAGAGTCGATTTGCCGACGTTAGGCCGGCCGATGATGGCGACTTTGAAGCCCATCTGAGGTCACGACGCGTTGCCCGACCCGCGGATCAGTTCGGACATCAACTGCGCCCGCTGGCGCACATTGCGCGGGGCGCCGTCATCCGAAGAGATCTGGTCGAACAGTTTGAGCGCGTCGGCCGACTTGCCTTCCTTCCAGGCGGCAAGACCAAGCGCCTCGCGCGCGGAATGGCGCAGCGGATTGGTGTCGGCGGTCAGCGCCTCGACCCGGCTGGAAACATCGGCGAAGGAGCCGTGGTCGACCAGCAGCAGCGCTGCCCTTAGGCGAGCCATATCACGTATGCCGGCGGGAATTGCGCTGTCGGCGGCGACCTCGTCGAAGTCCTTGACGGCGGCGTCGACATCGCCCTTGTCGGCTTTGACGGTCGCCGCGCGCATGCGGGCGAGCAGCGGATAGGCGCCGTAGCCGTCCTTTTCCAGTTGATCGAGAGCCGCGATCGCCTCGTCGTTCTTGCCCTCATTGGCAAGCTTGAGGGCAGCTGAGAAGGCATCGCCCGAGCGGTTGGCACGGGTCTCGTCCCAGTAGCGGTAGCCAACGACGGCGGCAGTGCCGACCACCACCAAGATGGCAAGGCCAAGCAACGCCGGACCAAAACGGTCCCACAGCGCCTGCGCCTGGTCGCGGCGAATCTCCTCGTTGACTTCGCGGATAAAACTGTCGTCCGACATCAATCAAAAACCATTGCGGCCAAAAAACCATCACGCCCCTTGGCGGGGCGCTTCTTGAGCCCGCGTTTTAGCGAAATTTTGTCGGCATGGAAGGGGTCCGACCGGAAAATCGGCGGGACAATCTAGAGCGGCTTGCAGGCGAGCCGGAACGTACCGATGCCACATTTGGCCGATAGCCGGCTTTTCAATAGTCTGAAAGATCGCCCCGAAAGGCAACCAGTGCCACATCCGTTCCGCATCCTTGCGTTCAGTCTTGCTTCGCTAGCCACCTGCGTTGCCGGGGCTTTCGCCGATCCGCCCAAATCGCCGGAGCCGATACCGGTGAAGCCGAAGCAGATCGTCCTCATCTCCTTCGACAGCGCGCGCGAGATTTCGCAATGGGAACGCAGCCGCGCGCTGGCGAAGCGCACCGGCGCGCATTTCACCTATTTTCTGTCCTGCGTCTTCCTGCTCTCGCCGGACACGCGCGCTGAGTACATCGCGCCCGGCAAAGGCGCCAGCAAATCGAATATCGGCTTTGCCGCCTCGAAACAGGAGGTGGCGGACCGGCTCGAACAGATCCGGCTCGCGGCCGCCGAAGGCCACGACATCGGCAGCCATGCCTGCGGCCATTTCGACGGCAAGGACTGGAGCAAGGCCGACTGGCTGGCCGAGTTCGGCGCATTCCGACGCATCTTCGAAAATGCCTATGCGATCAACGGCATCTCGCCCGAGCCGCCCGGCTGGCGCGATTTCGCCCGTCATGCCGTGACCGGTTTTCGCGCGCCGTACCTGTCGACCGACAAGGCGCTTTACGAAGCGCTGCCCGAAGCCGGCTTCCAGTACGACGCGAGCGGTGTCTCGAACGGTCCTGCCCCGCCGCCGACGAGGAACGGCGTCACGCATTTTGCATTGCCGCTGATTCCGGAAGGGCCGAAATCAAAGCCGGTGGTCGCCATGGATTATAATCTCTATGTTCGCCATTCGGGCGGCTTCGAGGAGCCGGCCAAGGCGTCCGAATTCGCCGACCGCGCCTATCATGCGTTCCGCGCCGCCTTCAATGCGCAGTACAACGGCAAGCGCCTTCCGCTCGAGCTCGGCTTCCACTTCACGCAGATGAACGGCGGCACCTACTGGGAGGCGCTGGAGCGCTTTGCCGGCGAGGTCTGCGTAAAAGCCGATGTCGAGTGCATCAGCTTCCGCGACTATGTCGCGCGGCAACACCCAGGCGAAGCACAGGCAGCAGTCGGCGGCTGAGCCGCCAACGGCCTTGCTTCATAGTGTTGGATCCACCGTCAGGCTGGATCAGGTTCACTTGCCCCGCGCTTGATATAACGCCGGTCGATGCCTGGCAGCGGTTCGCCCTTGATCGTGGCTTCGAACGCGCGCAGGCGCTTGTAGATCGACAACAATTCGACGATCGTTGTCCAAGAATTGACCAGATACTGAAATGACGTCCGCACCTGCTCGAAAGCATTTAGAATCTGATTCAGGGCACCCAGCGTAATTTTGCCGGCAATAATGGTTGGCGTCAGAACTATATAAGGAAAAATGTTGTCTGTCTGCAGATATATGATGCGAGCAACATTGAAATACATATAGTTGAAATAAAGTCTGAAATAATTCCTCCGTACATTCTGGAAAAGCTCCGCCACCGTCGGCGGCTGTGCTCGTTCTACATCGTCCTCGCCGTAGACCAATTCTTTTCGGTAAGCGGCCTCAACACGCTGATTCCTAAATTGCAACCCTGGCAGCCTGATGCCTACTATCGCCAGGAAAGTCGTTCCAAACAGCGACCAGACAATTGCTACCACTACAAGCGCGTTTGGCACATGGCCGACCAACGGAAGATCGGTAACGTTGGCCGACAGCCGCATCAGCACCGGCAAGAAGGCGATCAAAGTCATGACCGACTCGACGAGGCTGACGCCCAGGCCCTCCATCGTCGTTGAAAACCGCATTGTGTCTTCTTGAACGCGCTGAGAGGCCCCTTCGATGTTACGCAGGCGATCCCAGTTAGCCATGTAGTACTCGTTCATCGCCGTACGCCAACGAAAGATGTAGTGGCTGACGAAGAAGCGGGTCAACACGCCAACGACAACGGCGACAAACGCAATGCCGGCGAAGTCCGCAAGGTCATGATAGAATTCGGCGTTCGTAACTGGCCTCGACTTGGACAGAGCCGCCTGGATTAGATCGTAGAAGGGGCCATACCAATTATTGATCGCTACGCTGACTTGAACTTGAAAGTACGTGGTGAACAGAATCAGCGACGAGCCAAGGATCGACCAGCCGCGCCATGGATGCGGAGAATACCATCTCCAGAACGCATAAAAGATCCCAACGGCCGCCGCAAAATACACATAGAACCAAAGAAAGGGCGGCGACAAAAAAACCGCGACGCCAATGATCGGCGGCGCGTCGGCTGCTGCCGGCGGCAGCCCGAGCAGGGCACCGACTTCCGCACCGCCGAAGAACCAGACAAGGACTAGAAAAAGGCTCCAGACGGCGGCCGAGGTATAGAAGAGCTTCGGCTGCGGGAAGAAGGATACGAACACTGTGGCGGGTTTCCTCGGTCTGACCGCAAATCAGCGGCATTGCTGTTCGGCGGGCATAAGGTCACACATTAGTGGGAAAGAAAATGCCCTGCCCTGCGCCCGGCACGAGCAAGACCACAAATCATGGCGATTTTGGCGCAGCCGTCCAGCCAATGACGCCGGAAACCAGCAGGGCGACCGCGGCCATGATCGAGGCAAGCACGTAATTGCCGGAAGCCTGGGCGAGCAGGCCGGCGGCGACCGGGCCGATGATCTGACCGAGGCCGAAGGCGGCGGTCATCACCGCGAAGATGCGGCGCGGCACCTGCGGCGCAAGCCGCCTTCCCGCCTGCAGCCCGAGCGCGGTGATGGCGATGAAGGTGCCGCCGAGCAGGACGCCTGCGAGAAGCGGTCCGGCAAAACCTTTGACGACGACGCTGGCGGTGACGCCGACCACCTCGACCAGGCAACTCACGCAGTAAGCCGCATAGAGCCCGATCCTGACGGCGAACTTCTGCCAGAACCAGGTCGCCGGAAAACCAGCAAGTCCGGTGACCATCCAGACGGTTGCCTCGAAGACACGTCCGCCGCCGCCCTGGCGGACGATGGCGACCAGGAAGGTGGCGGTCACCACATAGCCGAAGCCGAACAGCCCGTAGGCGAGGATCATCTTTGCCAGCGACCTGTCCTTCGGCAGCGCCGGTTCAGGCCCGTCGACACCGTTCGCAGGTACGGCGGAGCCGGCGAGCAGCGCGACGAGAAGCAGGCCGACAGCAGAAATCGCTGCCGACCACAGCCAGCCCGCAGGCCAGCCTGCATGGGAGGTAACGAGAATGGCCAGCAGCGCCGAGGATGCCGCGATACCCAGCCCGACGCCACCGAAATGCAGTGCCTGGAGGTCGTTGCGGCCGGCTTCGGCAAGATGGCTGAAGACGATCGACGACATGAACACCATGACGAAGGCGCTGGCGAGGCCGGCGAGAAAGCGGATGACGATGAATGCCGCTATCGTCCCGTTCAATCCCATCAGTCCCGCAAGCACGGCGCTGGCGGCAAGGCTGGAAAACATCAGCAGGCGCTCGCGGCCGTGCGCCCAGCCGCCTGCCGCGGCGAGCGCGCCGATCAGGTAGCCGAGATAGTTGGCCGAGGCGATCCAGCCGGCATCGGCCGGCGTCAGATGCAGGTCTTCCATCATGCCGGGCAGGATCGGCGTGTAGACGAAGCGGCCGATGCCCATGGCGACGGCGAGCGCAACCATGCCGGCGACGGCAAGGCGTAAGGGAGATGGCGCGGCGACGTTCATTGCGGCGCAACATAGGTGTGTGCGCTGGCGAAACAACGCGCTTGTGTTGGGCCAGTTCGGCGGCAAGGCGCCTTCGACGCCTTGGCTCTTGACGTTAGAAACTTTCGACGTCGGCGCCGCCCCTCATCCGCCTGCCGGCACCTTCTCCCCGTATAGTGACGGGGAGAAGGTGGCTGGCCGCAGCCTCGGCGCCTTCTTG
Organism: Mesorhizobium sp. M1E.F.Ca.ET.041.01.1.1; assembly: GCF_003997355.1. Taxonomy (NCBI): domain Bacteria; kingdom Pseudomonadati; phylum Pseudomonadota; class Alphaproteobacteria; order Hyphomicrobiales; family Phyllobacteriaceae; genus Mesorhizobium; species Mesorhizobium sp. M1E.F.Ca.ET.041.01.1.1. The sequence goes on from NZ_RZSL01000011.1 coordinate 23,738, forward strand.
CAACGTTGGTGATTGGCGAAACCGGCGATGAGAGCGTCCTTCTCCCCGTCACTATACGGGGAGATGTGCCCGGCATGGCGATGAGGGGCGGCGCCGACTTCGATGAAGTTTGGCGCCTTTGTAGGAGCAGAGAGCAATTATCGGTGCTGTCGATCAGCGGCACCCCGCTCCTGCCGTCTCGTAGGCCGTGCGGCCGGCCGTCAGCCGGAACGGCATGTCGCCGAGTTCGCGCTCCGACATGGTGTCGAGCACCGGATGCGACAACGGGTCGACGACCCAGCGGGCGATCTCGCCGTCATCATACCGGTCCTTTATCGGCGCGGCGCTGGAAAGCCCCCTCAGCAAAGATAAAATCTTCATCGGATTGCCTCCAAGATCTGGCCTATGTCAGCTAGAATCAGCCTTTCCTCGTCAGGTTTCAATTGAGATTTCGGCCCGACCGGTTTAGAAAAACTGAATGGCTATGCTGAACCGCGTCCATCTCAATGGCCTGCGCGCCGTCGAAACCGTCGCCCGGCTGGGCTCGCTTGCCGCCGCGGCGGCCGAACTCAACGTTTCGGTCAGCGCGGTCAGCCAGCAGATCAAGCGCACCGAAAAGCAGCTCGGCCAGGCACTGTTCGAGCGGACACCGGGCGGGCTGGTGCTGACCGAATTCGGCACTGTCTTCACGACCAGATTGAGCGCGGCTTTCCGCGAGCTCGCGCAGGCTGTGGCACTGGCCGGCGAAGCGACTGAATGCACGCTGGTGGTGTCGGTGGCGCCGGCCTTCGCCTCGAAATGGCTGCTGCCAAGGCTGTCGCGGCATTTCGCCCGGCATCCGAACGTTCTGCTGCGCATCGACGCTTCCGCCCGGGTCGCCGATCTCGACCATTCCGACATCGACATCGCCATCCGGCTCGGCGACGGCAAGTGGCCTGGCGGCCGGGCGGAACTGCTGCTCGCGCAAGAGGTGTTTCCGGTCTGCGCGCCATCGATCGCGGCCAAGCTCAAGTCGATCGAGGACCTGACGCAGACCTGCGCCATCACCGACGAGCGAGCGATGATCAATTGGGAAAGCTGGTTCGAGGCGGCAGGGGTGGAACCGGTCACATTCCTGAAAGGCGCGCGCTTCACCGATCCGATGCTTTGCCTGGAATCGGCGATCGCCGGCCATGGCGTGATGCTCGCCTGGCAATTGCTGACGGCCGACGCGCTGGCCGACGGACGGCTGGTCGCACCCTTCGGCGTGCGGGCTGAGAGCGGGCTGGGCTATTGGCTGGTGACTTCGGCGACAAAAAGCGAGAGCCGCAAGGTGCGCGATTTCAAGGCCTGGATCCGCGAGGAGATCGAGGCGACGATGGCGCAGTTCAGTGCGCTCGACAGCGCCGCTTAAGCTCGTTTGAGCATGATCTTTTCCGAACCGAAGGTCAGCGCAGCAAAAACCGCTACACACTTTTCGCTAACGCGGTCCGGTTCGGGATCATGCTCTGAACAGGCCCAGTCGATCGCGGTGGAAAGGCCAACCGCGCCGGTCTATGTAAGGACCAGACCCCAACAAAATGGCAGGCAGGATCATGACCACACATTCGCGCGGCGTCTCAGCAACGATCGACCCGGTGAAGCTCGACAGACTGGCCGAGGTTGCGATCAAGGTCGGGCTGCAACTGCAGCCCGGACAGGATCTGGTGCTGACGTCGTCGATCGCGGCGCTGCCGCTGACCAGGCGCATCGTCGAGCACGCCTACAAGGCCGGCGCCGGGCTGGTGACGCCGATCTTCAACGACGACGAGATCACGCTGGCGCGCTTCCGCTATGGCACTGATGCCGGCTTCGACCGCGCCGCCGGCTGGCTCTATGAGGGCATGGCGAAAGCCTTCGCCAACAATGCCGCGCGGCTCGCGGTGCGCGGCGAGGATCCATCGCTGTTATCGGCGCAGGACCCCGCCAAGGTGGCGCGCGCCAACAAGGCGAACTCGATGGCCTACCGGCCGGCGCTGGAGAAGATCACCGGCTTCGACATCAACTGGAACATCGTCGCCTATCCCGACCTCGCCTGGGCGAAGCAGGTCTTTCCGGGCGAGCCCGACGACGTTGCGGTGGTGAAGCTCGCGGACGCAATCTTCTCGGCCTCGCGTGTGGATGTCGAGGATCCGATCGGCAACTGGAAGGCGCACAACGCCGCGCTGGCCGAGCGCACCAAATGGCTGAACGGCCACAATTTCCATTCCCTGCATTTCACCGGGCCGGGCACCGACCTGACGGTCGGATTGGCGGAAGGCCATGAATGGATGGGCGGCGCCTCGACGGCGAAGAACGGCATCACCTGCAACCCGAACATCCAGACCGAGGAGGTCTTCACCACGCCGCATGCAAGGCGCGTCGAAGGCCATGTCTCCTCGACCAAGCCGCTCTCCTACCAGGGCACGCTGATCGACAAGATTTCGGTGCGCTTTGAGGGCGGGCGGATCGTCGAGGCCAAGGCTTCGAAGGGCGAGGACGTCTTGAAAAAGGTGCTCGACACCGACGAGGGCGCGCGCCGCCTCGGCGAAGTGGCGCTGGTGCCGCATTCCTCGCCGATCTCGAAGAGCGGTCTTTTGTTCTTCAACACGCTGTTCGACGAGAACGCCGCCTGCCACATCGCGCTCGGACAATGCTATTCGAAGTGCTTCGTCAACGGCGCTTCGCTCAGCCAGGACGAGATCGCCGAGCGCGGCGGCAACAAGAGTTTTATCCACATCGACTGGATGATCGGCTCGGACAAGGTCGACATCGACGGCCTCGGCAAGGACGGCAGCCGCGTGCCGGTCATGCGCAAGGGTGAGTGGGCATAACAGGACTCATTGTTTTCACGCAATTCCGGACGGAAAACCGCTGCACACTTTTCCTGGAATTGCTTGGCAAGGGAGGCGTAATGGCCTTCGACATTGCGGTGAAGCGTGTTTACGAGACACCCGAAAAGACCGACGGCCAGCGAGTGCTGGTCGACCGCGTCTGGCCGCGCGGCGTTGCCAAGATGGATGCCGCGCTGGCGCTCTGGCTGAAGGAGATCGCGCCAAGCGACGCGTTGCGCAAATGGTTCGGACATGAGCCCGAGCGTTGGGCCGAGTTCCAGAAGCGGTACCACGCCGAGCTTGACCGGAATGAGGAAGCGGTGGCGCAACTGCGCGGCCTGTTGCGCGAAGGCAAGGTGACGCTGCTCTACGGCGCGCATGACGAGGCGCACAACAATGCGGTGGCGCTGGCGGGGTATTTGAGGCAGGCGTGAAGGGCTCGCGCAACGCTCGCGATTTGCGAAAGCCGAGGTGACGTCCGATCTCCCCCCTTGGGGGGGGAGATGCCCGGCAGGGCAGAGGGGGGTGCTGTCCCTCCGGCCTCTCAACCGTTCACTGCCGCGCACCGAAACAGGTTCGCGCTGGGGCAGACCGACCAGCCTCGCGTTCCTTCACACCCCGCTCTGGCCTGCCGGCCATCTCCCCCGCAAGGGGGGAGATTGGCAGCTTCGCCGTGCCGCTACCCTACCTCACCGCCCCCTCATAAACCTCCGCCTTGAACCCAACCAGAATGCGGTCGCCGACTTCCAGCACGGGGCGCTTGATCATGGTCGGCTTGGCGAGCATCAGCGCCTTGGCCTTCTTCTCGTCGAGCGCTTCCTTGTCCTTCTGCGGCAGCTCGCGGAACGTGGTGCTGCCCTTGTTGAGCAGCTTTTCCCAGCCGACCTTGCCGACCCAGCCTTTCAGCCTTTCCGCCTCGATCCCTTCGGCGCGGTAGTCATGAAAGCGATACGGCACGCCGTGGCTCTCCAGCCAGACGCGCGCCTTCTTGATCGTGTCGCAGTTGGTGATGCCGTACATGGTGATCGTCAATTCGGACCTCGGGCGGATGGATTGCGAATCTGGCGGAACCCTAGGCCTGCCCTGCCCGCTTTGCCAGCGCTTTGCCGCAGCCTGGATTTTGGCGCTTGCCAATACTAAGGTTTTTTCCTAAGTATTATCCAAAACCCAAGGAGCAGATGGCCGATGATCAGCCTGCAGCCCGGCAGTCAGAGCACGCCGCCGATCGACGGCATCTTCCGCGCGCTCGCCGATCCGACGCGCCGGCGTGTGGTGGAGCGGCTGAACAGAAGCCTGGCCTCGGTCAGCGAACTGGCGGAGCCTTTCGCCATGGCGCTGCCCTCCTTCGTCGAGCACCTCAAGGTGCTTGAGGGCTGCGGGCTGGTGCAGTCGGAAAAGGCCGGCCGTGTCAGGACCTATCGGCTCTCGCCCGAGCCGCTGAAGCTGGCGGAAAACTGGCTCGCCGAGCAGCGCGCGCTGTGGGAGCGCCGCCTCGACCAGTTCGACGCCTATGTGATGAACCTCAAGGAGAACGAAAAGTGAGCTATCCGTTCAAGCCCAATCCAAAGCTGGACCTGACGCTGGAGCGCTTCCTGGATGCGCCGCGTGAATTGCTGTGGCGCGCCTGGACGAAGCCGGAGCATGTCAAGCAATGGTTCACACCGAAGCCATGGATCATCACCGACTGCGAGATCGATCTCAGGCCCGGCGGCCTGTTCCGCACGCGCATGCAGTCGCCCGACGGAAAAGAGGTCAGCGACCGCCATTGCTGCTATCTCGAGATCGTGCCGCATGAACGGCTGGTGTGGACCGACGCGCTGCTGCCGGGCTACCGACCGTCCGGCGAGCCTTTCATCACCGCGGTTATCGCTCTCACGCCCGAAGGCAAAGGCACGCGCTACACCGCCACCGCCATCCACCGCGACGAGGCGACGCGCAACAAACACGAGGAGATGGGTTTCTTCGATGGCTGGGGCACGGTGGCCGACCAGCTTGCGGAATATGTGAAGACGATTTGAGAAGCTGGCATGGCGGCCGGAATATCATCCTGGCCACCATCTCTGATTTCAAATTATGCAGCGAAGAGGCGAGACGCCTGAGGCCGATCGGCCTCAATAGTAAAAGCGCTCTTCGCTGATTTTGCCTTTCTTGACCGTATAGAGGCCAACTTCATCCATTTTGACGCGTTCGCCGGTCGATTTGGGCGTCACGTCGAAGCTGAAGCGCAAAGCGAATTGGTCGCCATTGACATAGGGACCCTCGACCGAGCCGCCATGAACCTCGTGGTTGGCTTCCCACCACTCGCCCTTCTGCTTGACGGCTTCCTTGCCGTTGCAAACAGCCATCGGGCCTTCCATCGCTTCGTAGCTGACGATGTCGTCGGCATTGTACTTCGCGGCAGCGCTGTGGCTGTCGCCCTGCTTGAGGAGTTCGGTGAAATCCTTGGCAATTTCGGCAGTGGTCATGACTTCCTCTCTTTCCAGACGCATTCCAAGTAGGGCGCCGCCTGCCGGCCGGCCACCGTGGGCCCGCTGGCAGCTGACAATCCGTGTCAGGATCGTCGCGCATTGCGACGCGGCGATCAGGGACCAACGATCCAGGTCCTGTAGATCGTCAGGCCGCGCAAGCTGTGAATAAGAATGAACTTCCTTGCTACGAAGCTGATTGGATCGATGGGCTGCCTAGGAATGAATTTCTCGTCATAGGCAAGCGTCATGTGCGGAACAAAATGATCTGCTGCCTCGGGGGAAGCGGGATGCCGAAATCTAACTCTTGCTGCCGATACATCTGCACTCGTTCGGCTGAGGAACGCTCCCGATAAGTTTTGTTAAAGAGTCAAGTGCAGCAAGGGTCGGCGAATTTCACCAGTGGTGCGTCAATAACACCCGTGTTCGATCGCCAGCCGCCGCACCAGCGCCAGCACGCTGTCGATGGTGGGCGTCGGTTGGCCGGTCAGGCGGCCGAGTTCCTGCACGGCGCACACCAGCGCATCGATCTCCATCGGGCGGCCGCGCTCCAGATCCTGCAGCATCGAGGTCTTGTGCTCGCCGACATCGCCGGCGCCCTTGATGCGACGGTCGACGGCAACAGGAAAACGCACGCCGAGGCTTTCGCCGATCGCCTGCGCCTCGAGCATCATGGCACGGGCGACGGCGCGCGTACCTTCATCGGCAACGATTGCTGCAAGCGTGCTGCCGGTCAGCGCCGAGATCGGGTTGAAGGAGAGATTGCCCCAGAGCTTCACCCATATCTCGGAGCGGATATCCTCGCGGACCGGCGCCTGCAGCCCGGCTTTGACCATTTCGCGCGCCAGCGCAGTCACACGCTCGCTCTTCTCGCCCGAAGGCTCGCCGAGCGAAAAGCGCGTACCCTCGACATGGCGGATCAGGCCGGGCGCGTCGACCTCGGCAGCGGGATAGACGACCGAGCCGACGACGCGCTCCGGACCGATGCTTTGCCAGATCGCGCCGCCGGGATCGACGGCTTGGATGCGGGTGCCCTCGAGCGCACCGCCAATTTTGTAGAAATACCACCAGGGCACGCCGTTCTGCATGGTGACGACGGCGGTCCCCTCGCCCAGCAGCGGCGCGATCTGGTCGAGCGCAGGCGCCAGCGAATGCGCCTTCAGCGCCAGCACGACATAATCCTGCTTGCCGAGTTCCTCGGCGCGCGCCGCCGCCCGCACCGAAGCCACCGACTCCTTGCCGTCCTCGATCAGCCGAAGGCCGTCGGCCTTGATGGCTTCGAGATGCGCGCCGCGGGCAACAATCGACAGATCGACCCGGCCGGGAATCGCCAGCTTGGCGGCGAGATAGCCGCCGATGGCGCCGGCGCCGAAGACAGTGATGCGCATCAGCCGAGACCGAGCTTCGCCGCGAGGCCTATGCGCTGCAGCTTGCCGGTGGCGCCCTTCGGGATCTCGTCGAGGATCAACACCTTGCGCGGCACCTTGAAATCGGCGAGCCGGGTCGATGCAAAGCCACGGATATCGGCCTCGCTGGCGCTCTGGCCTTCGCGCAGCACGACCGCAGCGGCGACCTCTTCGCCGAGCTTGTCATGCGGCATGGCGAAGGTGACGACCTGCGCCACGGCCGGATGGTCCATCAGCACGCCATCGACCTCGAGCGGTGAGATTTTTTCGCCGCCGCGGTTGATGATCTCCTTCAGCCGGCCGGTGACGCGCAGGTAGTTGTCCTCGTCGAGCACGCCCTGGTCGCCGGTGTGGAACCAGCCATGCGCGAAGGCGCTGGCATTGGCGTCCGCATTCTTCTCATAGCCGGCGGTGACATTCGGCCCGCGAATGACGATCTCGCCGACTTCGCCCGCTTTGAGCAAGCGTCCGTCCGGGGCCATGACGGCCACTTCCGGTCCAGCCGCCGCGCCGACGCTGCCCGGCTTGCGCTGTCCAGGCGGCAGCCGGTTGGACGCCATCTGATGCGAGGCTTCGGTCATGCCGTAGGACTCGATCACCGGGCAGCCGAATGTCGCCTCGAGCTCGGCCATGACCTGCGCCGGCAGGGACGCCGACGAGGAGCGGATGAAGCGCAGCTTCGCCTCGGCCAGCTGCTCGGGATTGCGCGCGGCGCGCGGCAGGATCGCCTGATGCATGGTCGGCACCGCCGTGTACCAGTTGGGCTTCGCTTCAGAGAGCCATTGGAAGAAGCGCAACGCGTTGAAGCCCGGCGTGCAGAAGACGCTGCCGCCGGCGGCAAGCGAGGACAGCACCGCCGCGATCAGCCCGTGGATGTGGAACAGCGGCATGATGTTGAGGCAGCGGTCGGCCGGTGTCAGGCTGAGCGTCGCGCCGATGTGAGCGGCCGAGGCGGCGAGGTTGGCGTGGCTGAGCGGCACCAGTTTTGGACGCGAGGTGGTGCCGGAGGTGTGAAGAAGAAGTGCCGTGTCGCTGTCCTCGGCCAAAGCGGATTCGACCGGCGGGCCGACCGGATCGCCCTCGATGATGAAGACACCAGCCGGCGCACCCACCGGTACGACAAGGCGCAGCACGGGGATACCGAGGCGTTCGGCAACTTCCACCGATGGCCCCCGCTCGTCCTTGCCGACGAGAATCGCCTTCACGCCAATGTCGCTGAGATAAAAGTCGAGCTCGTCGGCGCGATAGGCCGGATTGAGCGGCGCGGTGGATGCGGCGGCGGCGACCGTGATGAAGGCCGTCGCCATCTCCGGTCCGTTCGGCAGCACGATGGCGACGCGGTCGCCACGGCCGATGCCTGT
>NZ_RZSL01001200.1:0-620 GCF_003997355.1 Mesorhizobium sp. M1E.F.Ca.ET.041.01.1.1
GCCTGGTGCGCCGCGTCGCCGGCGCGCGCTCGGCGCTGGCCGCGATCCTGGTCGATGCCCATGGCGAGCGCATGATCGTGCCGTTCTACGACGGACAAGCTCAGGCCGACCCAAACACGCTGCCGCTTGCCGATCTTTCCGCCTTCGACGCCGTGCTGGTGGATGTGCGCTGGCCGGGCGCCGCCGCACTTGCCTTGACTGCAGCCCGGGACGCCGGCCGTCCGGCGATCCTCGACGCCGACACCGCACCCGTCGAAGTGCTGGAGCGGCTCTTACCTTTAGCCTCGCATATCGTCGCCTCGGAACCTGCGGCGCGCATCGTCTGCGGCCACGCGCTCGACCCGGAAAGCGCCTGCGCCGATCTTGCTTCGCGCACCGACGCCTTTGTCGCGGTGACCGGAGGCGCTGCCGGAACCTGGTGGCATGACCGGGAAAGCGGCCGCGTCCGACATGTCGAGGCGCCGAAGGTCAAGGCTGTCGACACGCTGGCCGCCGGCGACGTCTTCCACGGTGCTTTTGCCGTCGGCCTTGCCGAAGCGATGCCGCCCGAAAAGGCGCTGCGCTTTGCCAGCGCCGCCGCCGCGCTCAAATGCCTGCGTTTCGGCGGCCGGCGCGGCGCC
>NZ_RZSL01001201.1:0-616 GCF_003997355.1 Mesorhizobium sp. M1E.F.Ca.ET.041.01.1.1
TTTCAGGCCATTGTCGACCAGCGGCGTGCCGTTCGGATTGGTGACGCCCCACTCAGCCCATTGTGACAGAGGCAGCTTGTTGGTGCGGCCGGTCTGGTCCCAGGGCATGTCGTCTGGCACGTGCACTTCCTCGACCCAAGGCTGATCGCGCTTCCAGCCGCGCGACAGGATCTTGTCGGCCGTGGTCATGATGACGTCCGGCGCGCTGTTCCTGAGATCGACCTTGCCGTCGCCATCGCCATCGACACCGCGGGTGAGATAGTCGGTGGGCAGGATCTGCGTCTGGCCGACCTCGCCGGCCCAGGCGCCTTTGACGTCGGCCGGCAGCACGCCGCGGTCGATCAAAGTCAGCAGCGGCACCAGTTGCGGCCGGAAGAGCTGCGGGCGGCGGCAGTCATGCGAGAGCGTGACCAGCGCATCCAGCGTGTGGAAATCGCCCTGCACGGCGCCGAAATCGGTTTCCAATCCCCAAAAGGCGGTGATGACGGCCGGCTGAACGCCGAATTCCTTGTCGGCGCGCGCGAAAACATCGGCGTATTTCTTCAGATTGGCCGTGCCCTGCTTCAGCCGGTAGGCCGAGATCATGCGGTTCGAGAATTGGGTGAAGGTCTGGGCG
>NZ_RZSL01001202.1:0-615 GCF_003997355.1 Mesorhizobium sp. M1E.F.Ca.ET.041.01.1.1
GGACTAGGACATGGCACAGGAACGTAGGGAAGGCGGCCGCGGCCGCCTTCCCTACGTTCCTGTGCCATGTCCTAGTCCTTGTTCTTTTCCGGAAGCACGGGTTGCTGAAATGCCGGCGCCATCTTTGGGTCGCAGGCGGTGAAAATCAGAAGCTAAGCCCACCCTCGCGGGCGGCCTCGGCCAGCGCCTTGACGCGGCCATGATAGATGTAGGCGCCACGGTCGAAGACGACTTCCTTGACGCCGGCCTTCGCGGCGCGCTCGGCGATCAGCTTGCCGACAGCAGCAGCGGCAGCGGTGTCGGCGCCGGTCTTGAGCGAACCCTTGAGGTCCTTCTCCAGCGTCGAGGCGGCGGCCAGCGTGCGGCCCTGCGCGTCGTCGATGACCTGGACGTAGATGTTCTTCGAGGTGCGGTGCACCGAGAGACGCGGACGCGCGCCGGCGACCTTCTTGAGCTGGCGGCGCACGCGCTGCGCGCGGCGCTGGGTGATTTCTTTCGGGCTTGCCATGATGTCTGTTCCTTGCCTTCAGAGAACGGGGGCGACCCTGTGCGGTAGGCCAAGCCTCCCGCGGCCGCTCCCCGCGGCGTTACACTTCTCGGGCTTGGCCCTTTCCG
>NZ_RZSL01001203.1:0-610 GCF_003997355.1 Mesorhizobium sp. M1E.F.Ca.ET.041.01.1.1
CGATGTCGCCGCCGCCGGGAGCGCGGACATTCTCCTGGATGACGACGGTGTCGGCGCCTTCCGGCAGGGGAGCGCCGGTGAAGATGCGCACGGCCTCGCCATCGCCGACGGAGCCGGTGAAGCCGCGCCCGGCCGGCGCCACGCCGATCACCGAGAGCCGCGCCGGCGCTGATGCCACGTCCGCGGAGCGGACGGCATAGCCGTCCATGGCCGATGCTTCGAAGGGCGGCTGGGTGCGCAGCGCGACCACCGGTTCGGCCAGCACGCGGCCGGCCGCATCAGCCAGCGGCACGCTTTCGCCAGGCAACGCCGCAGCGCCGTCCAGCAGGCGCTCGAGAGCCTCGGCGACCGGAACCAATGCCATTTATGAACCTGCCCCGGATTTGGCCGACTTGTAGTCGCCCGACTTGCCACCGGTCTTCTCGACCAGCCTGATGCCGGAAATCACCATGGCGCGGTCCGCCGCCTTGGCCATGTCGTAGATGGTGAGACAGGCGACCGACGCGGCGGTCAGCGCCTCCATCTCCACACCCGTCTTGCCGGTGACGCGCGCAAGCGCGGTAACCTTGAGACCGGGAAGCGCGCGGTCGGGCTCGATGTCGACGGCAAC
>NZ_RZSL01001204.1:0-604 GCF_003997355.1 Mesorhizobium sp. M1E.F.Ca.ET.041.01.1.1
GTGTCGCCACATAAACGCTCGTATTTGTTAAAGACCTCGATCTGGCGGCTCAACGGTAAAAAACGATGGAAGGCAGAACGATGAACGCGGAAATCTATGAAAACGTATGGGACGCCCTGGCGGACACTGAAAAGGAGGCAGCAAACCTCAAAGCGCGCTCGGCGCTGCTCTACGAAATCCGCAGAGCAGTCCAGCGCTGGGGCATTCCTCAGGAGGAAGCCGCCAAGCGGCTCGGCCTGACGCGCCCTCGCACCACGGATCTGCTGCGCGGTAAGCTCGCCAAATTCTCGCTTGACGCGCTCGTCAACATCGCCGCCTCCGCAACGAGACCCCGCAGTGCTGCATGACGAGACAATTACTGCTTTTGCGGCTTTTGTGAATCCGGCTCTTCGCCTTCGACCGGAGCGGTGTTGATGCTCCTCGACTGCAGGCGCTGCAGTTCTTCTAGCCGTTCGCCTTTGACGATCTCGGGATCAAGCCGCTCGTTAGGATTCTGCGCCAATGCACGCGCGGCTTCGCTTGCGGCTTGTGCCTCGCGGGCTTCCTTCGCAGCGATGCTTTCGGCGTTGCGCACCATTTCGCGGTCTTGCGCAACCTGCTCAAG
>NZ_RZSL01001205.1:0-599 GCF_003997355.1 Mesorhizobium sp. M1E.F.Ca.ET.041.01.1.1
TCGAAGTAGCTGACGACCACGCCGCCGGCATTGACGTAAAGATCGGGAAGGATGGTGATCCCACGGGCGCGGAGAACCTTGTCTGCCTCGAAGGTCACCGGGCCGTTGGCAGCTTCGACGACGAGGTTCGCCTTGATGCGATCTGCATTCCCCTCATGGATGGCGTTTTCCATCGCCGCTGGAATAAGAACGTCGCACGGCTGCTCGATGCCCGTCATATCACCAGGAAACGACGTGACGCCTTCAAAGCCGAGGATGCTGCCCGTTTTAATGTGATGCTGCTTCAGTGCCTCGATCGCCAGACCATCGGCATTGGCGACATAGCCGTCCCGTTCAGCAACGATTGCCACCTGTGCGCCGTCTTCTTCTGCGAGGAACTTCGCGGCATGGTAACCGACATTGCCAAACCCCTGGACGATGACGGCGGCGCCCTTCAAATCGCGCTTTCCATTCAACCCCGGGGTTCGCGGATCGCAGAGATAGCTCTGGATGGCGAACTGAACGCCCCTGCCGGTTGCCTCGGTCCGGCCGGCAATGCCGCCCTTCGACAGTGGCTTGCCGGTAACGCAGGCGCGTGCATTGATCACATCGGTCGGATT
>NZ_RZSL01001206.1:0-597 GCF_003997355.1 Mesorhizobium sp. M1E.F.Ca.ET.041.01.1.1
ATCAGGGACCCGGAGAGCATCGTCGCCTTTGCCGCCTTCCTCGTCGTCGCCGTCATCGCCAGCAATCTGACGGCGCGCGTGCAGCGCCAGGCGGCCGCCGCCCGTTCGCGCGCACGGGCAACCGAGGACATCTATTCCTTCTCGAAGAAGCTCGCCGGCGCCGGCACGCTCGACGACGTGCTGTGGGCCACCGCGTTCCAGATCGCCTCGATGCTGAAAGTGCGCGTGGTGCTGCTGCTGCCGGAAAACGGCACGATCACCGTCAAGGCCGGCTACCCGCCGGACGACACGCTGGCCGAGGCCGACATCGCGGCGGCCCGCTGGGCCTGGGAGCACGACCGCCCGGCCGGCCGCGGCGCCGACACGCTGCCCGGCGCGAAGCGCCTATACCTGCCCTTGCGGACGGGCCGCACGGCTGTCGGTGTCGTCGGGCTCGACAACGACAAGCAAGGCCCGCTGCTCACGCCAGAGCAGCAACGTCTCCTCGACGCGCTTGCCGACCAGGCAGCGGTCGCCATCGAGCGCATCCAGCTCGTCGCCGATGTCGACCGCGCCAAGCTCGCTGCCGAGGCGGACCGGCTGCGCTCGGCGCTGCTC
>NZ_RZSL01001207.1:0-596 GCF_003997355.1 Mesorhizobium sp. M1E.F.Ca.ET.041.01.1.1
CAGGACAAGAAGAGCCGCGAGCAGTTCGAGATGCGCACCCACAAGCGGCTGCTCGACATCGTCGATCCGACCCCGCAGACCGTCGATGCTCTGATGAAGCTCGATCTGGCCGCCGGTGTCGACGTCGAGATCAAGCTCTAGGAACAAGAGGGCGGGGCGACCCGGAACTCTGAAGGAACAAGAGGCGTGGAGGGGCGCTAGCCCCGACAGGGAACTCTAAAGGAATTGAACCGATGCGTTCAGGTGTGATTGCAAAGAAGGTGGGAATGACCCGCATCTATAACGATGCCGGGGAACACGTTCCCGTCACCGTTCTCCAGATGGAGAACTGCCAGGTCGTGGCGCAGCGCACGCAAGAGAAGAACGGCTACACCGCCGTCCAGCTCGGCGTTGGCCTTGCCAAGGTGAAGAACACGTCGAAGGCGATGCGCGGCCATTTCGCTGCCGCCTCCGTCGAGCCGAAGGCGAAGCTCGCCGAGTTCCGCGTCTCCGCCGACAACTTGATCGACGTCGGCGCCGAGCTCACCGTCGAGCACTTCGTTGCCGGCCAGAAGGTCGACGTCACGGGCACTTCGACCGGCAAGGGTTTCCAGGGC
>NZ_RZSL01001208.1:0-590 GCF_003997355.1 Mesorhizobium sp. M1E.F.Ca.ET.041.01.1.1
GGTGAGCAGCTCGGACGGCTTGCCCGGCTCCTCGACCATCGCCAGCACCTGGCCGGTCGGGCTCTGCGGCACCGAGACGACGGCGGTCTGCGCCGAGGCGACGGCAACGCCGCCGGCGGTGGCGCGCAGCGTGATCGTGTAGTCGCCCGGCTTCAGCGGGTCGTCGAGCACGATAGCGAAGGCGCCGTCGGGGCCGGCATCGGTCGAGCCGAGCACCGCCCCACCGTTCAGGATCTCGACCCTGGCATTGGGCGCGGCACTGCCGGCGACGACGATCGAGCCATTGCCTTCGACGCGCACGACATCGAAGGTCGGCAATGTCGGACCGGCAGCGGGCGCCTGAGCGGCCGGTGCGGATGCCGCCGGAGCCGTCGTGTTGTCCGCCGGCGCCATCGCGTTGTTGGCGGGTGCCATCTTGTTGGCCGGAGCCATCGTATTGTCGGTGCTGGCCGGAGCCTGCGTCTGCGGCAGGCGCGCCTCGGGGGAGGTGCTGTTGGATTCAGCCGGCTTCGTGCCCGCCTGCGGAAGTGCCGCGACGTCTGCCGGTTTCTGGTCGTTGATGTAAGGGCCGAGCGCGCCCGACCCGTAGG
>NZ_RZSL01001209.1:0-580 GCF_003997355.1 Mesorhizobium sp. M1E.F.Ca.ET.041.01.1.1
GAAGACGACGGTTCCGGCCGACAAGGCGGTCACCGACAAGCTGCTGACCAAGGACGAGGCAGCTGGCGCGTCTGAGATCACCGTCTACAACATTCCGGGCGGCGGTGCTTTCGCGATGACCGCCGATCCGGCCGCCATCAACTGGCCGATGACGATCGGTATCCTGTTCATCCTGGTGGTGTTCGTGACCATGGTCTACGGCCCGATCGCCGCTATTCTGGTCGAGATGTTCCCGACCCGCATCCGCTACACCGGCATGTCGCTGCCCTACCATATCGGCAACGGCTGGTTCGGCGGCCTGCTGCCGGCAACGGTGTTCGCGCTGAGCGCTTACAAGGGCGACATCTATTACGGCCTCTGGTACCCCGTGGTGATCGCCGCGATGTCGCTCGTCATCGGCATGATCTTCGTCAGGGATACGCTCGGCACCGACCTGCACGGCAAGGACTAGCCGATCGACCCTTCTGGAATGAAAAGCCCGGCGCGAGTGATCGCGCCGGGCTTTTTCATGCCGAACTGGAAAGTCTTGGTCAGCTCTTGCGCTGCTGGTTTTCTTCCTCGATGGCCGCCTCATGGTACC
>NZ_RZSL01000120.1:0-13405 GCF_003997355.1 Mesorhizobium sp. M1E.F.Ca.ET.041.01.1.1
GTGAAATGCAGCCCCGTGAACGGGTGCCGCACGTTCTGCGCATCGTAGGCGAGATTGCGGGCCTTGCGCTCCTCGAGCGTGCCGCCGCGGCCGCGCGGATTGGCGCGAAACCCTTCGAGCGCGCCGGCGGGCGCTGTCACGGCGCCCGGAATGTGGGCGATCTGCATCAGACCCAGGTCCATCTTGAGGAAGGTGAAGCCGCGCTCCATGCGCGCCTTGAGGCGCTTGCCGGTCTCGGTGCCACTCGGTTTCTCGGCGTCGGTATCGCAGTAGACGCGCACGTGATCGCGAAACTTGCCGCCCAGCATCTGGTAGATGGGGACGCCATAGGCCTTGCCGGCGAGATCCCAGAGCGCAATCTCAACCGCCGACACGCCGCCGCCCTGCCGCCCATGACCGCCGAATTGCTTGATGCGGCGGAACAGGCGGTCGATATCGCAGGGATTTTCGCCGAGGAGCCGGCTTTTGAGCATCAGCGCGTAATTGGCGCTTGCGCCGTCGCGCACTTCGCCAAGCCCGACGATGCCCTGGTTGGTGTAAATCTTGAGCAGCGCCGAGGTGAACGGCGCGCCGACGATTTCGGCCACCCGCATGTCGGTGATGCGAAGGTCGGACGGCTTGGAGTTCGTGTTCACCCGATTGACGGCCTCGTCGGCTCCACCCGTCTTTGGCATGACTTATCCTCGTTCTGGTCGATTGGTTCATGCCCCGCACGTGGGGCGGCGCAGAGCGCTGCTAGCCCAGCTCAATCTCGTGGGCCTGCAGGTATTCGCGGTTCATCTCGACGCCGAGACCAGGCTTCGACGTCAGCTTGAGGCTGCCGTTCGAGACGTCGAGCGGGCTGTCGATGAGGTGATCGTATTTGGAGAGGTTCCACTCGGACGTTTCCAGTTTGTAGAAATTGGGAACGGTCATCATTACCTGCGCTCCAGCCACCACGTTAATTGGTCCCGCGGCGTCATGCGGCGAGACGGGGACGTAGTAGGCTTCGCATAGGGCGGAAATCTTCTTGAGCTCGGTAATGCCGCCGGTCCAGGTGACGTCCGGCATGATGTAGTCGGCGAGCTTGTTCTCCAGCACCGGCACGAAATCCCACTTCGTATGGCCCCGCTCGCCCCACGAGATGGCGGCACTGACCTTCTCGCGCACCTGCTTGAGGGCGTTGAGGCTCTCGGGCGGGCAAGGCTCCTCGAACCAATCGATCTGGCCGGCTTCCTCGAGGCTGCGGCAGAGGCGAATGGCGGTGGGAACATCGAAGCGGCCATGCGCATCGATCAGGATGTCGACATCGGGACCAGCCGTTTCGCGGATCAAAGCGGTGAGTTCGGCCGCCTCGCGCTCATCCTTGCGTGTCATGCTGCCATCGAGGTAGCCGTCTCGCCGTTCGCGGGGCACGCCATCGACACTGCGGCCCTGATGGGGGAAAGGATCGAACTTGAGCGCAGTGTGTCCGGACTCGACGATGTCGCGAATTTCGCGGACCACGGCCTCCTTGCTGGTGAACTTGGCCTGGTTGGGATGGGTGTAGAGCGCGATCTCATCGCGCACCGCTCCGCCCAGCAATTCGTAAATCGGCTTGCCGAGGACTTTGCCGCGGATGTCCCAGAGGGCTATGTCGATGGCGCTCACGCATTCGACGGCGGCGCCGCGACTGCCCATGTAGGTGAAGCTGCGGAAGATCTTGTGCCAGAGATGCTCGATGCGCGCCGGATCCTCACCTGCCACGGCGGCACCGATCTGCCGCAGGATCGTGCAGAGCGCGCGGTTGGCGCGCTTCGTCGTGGTGGTGATCTCTCCCCAGCCACTAACCCCCTCGTCGGTCGTCACTTCGACGAACAAGTACTCTCCCCAATAGGAGGCATCGGACTTGATCAGCCACGGCCGAACGCTCGTGATTTTCATCTGAACTACCCTATCGATTGGCCAGGTTGACGATGTTCGGGACCGGATATCCTATCCGGCCCGCGCGGCGTTGCGCGCACGCATGTGTTCGAGGATGTGCCGGCCGGAGCCCTCGACATGGCGGGCAACGAGTTCGGCCGCCTTGTCTGCATCTCCCGCCTTCACGAGCGCGATGAGCTCGCGGTGCTCGCGAATGATCGCGGCACGTCGCGCGAGGGTGAAATCGAAACGCCGGCTCACGGCGCGCAGCACTTCCCGATGCTTCCACCAAAGCTCGGCGGCGTGGCGGTTGTAGTGCCGCTGGTACATCACGGTGTGGAAGGCGGTATCGAGCTCACTGTGCCTGAATGTGTCGGCGAAGTTGTTCTCTTCGATCAGCCCCTGGATACGTTCGAGTTCGGCGATGTCCTCGACGGTGGCCATGTTCACAAACCATCGCGTCAGGGCCGGCTCAATCAGAACGCCGATCTCGTAGATATCGCGCACAAACTCCTGATCTATAGGCCGGACGCGCGCCCCGCGGTTGGGAGTAAAGATGACAAAGCCCTCGCCGCGTAACAGCTGCAGGGCCTCGCGCACGGGATTGGTCGAAGTGCCGTGACGCCGGGCGAGATCGGTGACCACAAGCCGTTCATTCGCGGCCAGCCGTCCCTCGATGATGTCTTCCCTGATCAGCTCATAAAGCGAGGCGCCCTCGCTGGAGGCCCCTATGGGGTCGATCCCCGCAGGTGGCTTGGCTTTAAAATCACTTGGTTCGGCCAAGGCCCGCTCCCCTAGGATAATACACACTCTTTCCGATTATCACGCAAAGTTTCGATAAACAATGTACGATCTAGCGCGTTGACAGACAATTCACGATCTGAAAACGTACAAAGAGACCGAAGGGATACACAGAGCGATATCCCCTGGTCGAACGAGCTAGGACCGCTTGCCCCGAAGCGAAGCGGCGTGGGAGAGAACCTGGAGGATACCTATGACGAGGATTACACTCGGCGGTGCCGTCCTGCGCGGCACTGTCTCGACGGCTTTAATGGCATCGTTGATGTCGGCGCCGGCGCTGGGCGCGCCGCCGGTCGACTTGAGCAAGTGGTCGCCGGAATATGTGCGCTCGATCGCGGGCACGCAGGATTTTGATACGGCGGGCGATTGCGCCAAGGTCACCCCGCTCGACTACAAGGGGCGACTGACTTTCTGGTACCAAGGCGTGTTCGAGGGCGACCCCGATCTTCTGCGCCAGTACTACAAGGATTTCTTCGCAAACTTCCGCAAAACCTATCCGAACATCCAGCTCGAGGACCAAGCCCTCACCTACAACGACCTGCTCGACAAGTTCCGCACGGCGCTGCTCGGCAATGCCGCGCCGATGGCGGTCCGCCTGCAAATCCTGGGCGGTACCGAATTCGCCTCGAAGGGCTATTTGCAGCCGCTCAAGCCTGAGGACGTCGGGTATTCGACCGAGGATTTCTGGCCCGGCGCCATGAAGGCGGTGACCTGGGACGGCGTGACCTACGGCATTCCGACCAACAACGAAACGATGGCGTTCATCTGGAACGCCGACATCTTCAAGCGCGCCGGCCTCGATCCCAACAAGCCCCCGGCAACCTGGGATGATGTCGTCAAGTATTCCAAGCAGATCCATGACAAGCTTGGCATTGCCGGTTATGGCCTCGTAGCCCGCAAGAACGCCGGCAACACGCCCTATCGATTCATGCCGCAGCTGTGGGCCTATGGCGGCGGCGTCTTCGACGAGGCGAAGGCGGACCCGACCTACAAGGAGATCGAGCTCAACAGCCCGCAGAGTAAGGCGGCGCTGCAGGCCTCGTACGACATGTATGTTCGGGACAAGTCGGTTCCGGTTTCGGCACTCACGAACCAGCAGGCCGACAACCAGCCCCTGTTCCTGGCCGGCCAGCTCGGCATGATGATCTCCCACCCGTCCGACTACAACGTCATGCTCGACCTGCAGAAGAAGGCGACGGGCACCGACAAGGACAAGGCGCAGACGGTTATCGACAACATGCGCTACGGCCTCATTCCGACCGGTCCCGACGGTAAGCGCGCCGTCGTGTTCGGCGGCTCGAACATTCACATCCTGAAGCCCGAATATGTCGAGGGCGGCAAGGTGGACGAGCCGGCGGCAAAGGCAATCATCTGCATGTGGACGAGCCCCGAATGGTCGCTGAAGATGGCCTACGCCGGCTCGAACCCCGGTAACCTCAACGGCTTCAAGACCAAATGGATGAAGGAGCGTTTGGACAACATCAAGTTCCTCGATGTCACCACCTCGATGTTGCCATACGGCATCCCGTTCCCGGCCCTGCCGCAGTCGCCCGAGATCATGAACATCATCGTCCCGGACATGCTGCAGAATGCCCTGACCGGAGCGATGACCGTCGACCAGGCAGCGGATGATGCGGCCAAGAAGGTAAAAGACCTGATGGGCGGCGGACTCTAGCCGAAGCCTGACCTGCGATCTCACCGGCTGCGCCAATAACGCGGCCGGTTCGTTCCGAAGAACAAGGGCACGCCAAAGTGACGATCGTGAGCGGCAAGACCGAGGTTCGCCGAAGATTGCAACCTGGTTGGTCGGGCATGCTGCGAAAGATTTGGGGGCATCGCGCGGACTACGCGTACGTCGTTCCTGCGATCGCCGTGATGCTGATCGTCATCGCCTATCCGATCTATTATACGATCGAGCTGTCTTTCTTTAACACGCCGCCCGGCCTGCAGCTCCGGGACAAGATCTTCGTCGGCTTCGACAACTACACGGCCATCCTCACAAGCGAGGTGTTCTGGAGGGTCACCTGGAACACCCTTGTCTGGACACTGGCATCCACCTTCTTCTCCTTTGTCCTGGGGTTTGCCGCCGCGCTGGCGCTCCACCGCGACTTTGTCGGCCGTGGCGTCCTGCGCGCAATCCTGATCATCCCCTGGGTCATCAGCGCGGTCGCCGCCTCCTATATCTGGAAGTGGATCTACCATTCGGATTTTGGGATCATCGGCGCGATCCTGGTCGAGCTAGGATTGACCGACCGGCCGCCCAATTTCATCGACAGCGTCGGCACGGTGCTGCCCTCCCTGATCGTCGTCAATATCTGGCGCGAGTTTCCGTTCGCCATGATCATGATGATGGCCGGCCTGCAGACAGTCCCCGACCAGTTGCTGCGCGCCGCAAAAGTCGACGGCGCCAATGCATGGCAGCGCTTCTGGCACGTCACCTTTCCGCATTTGAGGAACGTCTCGACGGTGACGATCCTGCTGCTCGCCGTGGCCAATTTCAATTCCTTCATCATCCCCTGGATCATGACCGGCGGCGGCCCGTCGAACGCGTCGCATATCTGGATCACCCACATCTATGAGCTCGCCTTCGGCCGCCAGCGCTGGGGGGTGGCATCGGCCTATTCGGTGCTTCTGTTCCTCATCCTGATGACGCTCGGCTACTTCTACGTCCGTGCGCTGAGCGGCAACGAGCGGAAGGACGGGAGCGCATGAGCACGATTGCCGAGACAGCCGCTCGAGGCCAGACCAGCCGCCGCCGCATGCGCATCGACGGATGGCGGTGGGGCGGGCGCGTCTTCCTAGTGTTCATGCTGCTTTACACGGCGTTGCCGATGATCTGGATGCTGCTCACGTCGATCAAGTCCGGCTTCGCGGCAATGCAACTTCCGCCGCAATGGTGGCCTGACCAGCCCACCCTTGCCAGCTACCAGAAGCTGCTCGATCCGCAGAACAGCGTCGGCCAGGACTTTCTGCGCTTCTTCTGGAACAGCCTTTTCGTCTCGACCGCCACGACCATCCTTTCGGTGATCGTGGCTGTCCCTGCGGCCTACGCGTTTTCGCGCTTCACCTTCCCGGGTCGGAATTTCCTGTTCTTCGCCGTGCTGCTGCGCAACATGTTCCCGGCGGTGATCTTTCTCGTGCCGCTCTTCATCCTGATGCGCGCAATCGGGCTGGTGAACACGCATGGCTCGCTTGTTCTCACCTACCTGACCTTCGGTCTGCCGCTGGCGATCTGGCTGCTCAAGGGCTTCTACGATAACATCCCGGTGCAACTCGAGCAGGCGGCGCGCATCGACGGGGCGACGCGGCTGCAGGCCTTCATCCTGAT
Organism: Mesorhizobium sp. M1E.F.Ca.ET.041.01.1.1; assembly: GCF_003997355.1. Lineage (NCBI taxonomy): Bacteria > Pseudomonadati > Pseudomonadota > Alphaproteobacteria > Hyphomicrobiales > Phyllobacteriaceae > Mesorhizobium > Mesorhizobium sp. M1E.F.Ca.ET.041.01.1.1. The sequence continues at coordinate 6,011 of NZ_RZSL01000120.1, forward strand.
CGTGATGCCGCTTTCGGCGCCGGGCATCATCGCAACGGCGATCTATTCCTTCATCGGCGCGTGGAACGAATACATCTACGCCTACACCTTCCTCTCCAAGAACGAACAGTTGACGCTGCCGGTCGGCATCCAGCGCTTCTTTTCGGAAAACACGACGGACTTTCCGGGCCTGATGGCCGCCAGCTTCATGATGAGCGTGCCCGTCGTGGTGCTGTTCCTCGTCCTGCAACGGTACTTCGTACGCGCCCTTACAGAAGGCGCGGTCAAGCATTAGGGAGTTGCCGATGGCCCACGTGGTCCTCAAAGATCTCGTCAAGACCTACGGCAGCTTCAAAGCCGTCAACGAAGTTTCGCTGACGGTCAATGACGGCGAGTTCGTTGCGCTCGTCGGCCCGTCAGGCTGCGGCAAGACGACCACGCTCAATCTCGTCGCGGGCCTGACCCCGATCACATCGGGCGACATCGTCATCGGCGACCGGGTGGTCAACGACCTCGACCCCAAGGACCGGGACATCGCAATGGTGTTCCAGAACTACGCGCTCTACCCGCAAAAGTCGGTCTATATGAACCTCGCGTTCCCGCTGCAGATGCGCAAGCTGCCCAAGGACGAGATCGACAAGAAGGTCAGGGAAGCGGCGCGCGTGCTCGACATGACGCAGCTGCTTGAGCGCAAGCCGCGCGAACTTTCGGGCGGGCAGCAGCAGCGCGTGGCGCTCGGCCGCGCCCTCGTCCGCGACCCGGCTGTGTTCCTGATGGACGAGCCGCTCTCCAACCTCGACGCCAAACTGCGAGTGCAGATGCGGTCCGAAATCAAGCGGTTCCATCAGGACCTGAAGGCGACGATCATCTATGTGACGCACGACCAGCTTGAGGCCGTGACCATGGCAGACAGGATGGCAGTGATGAACGGCGGCTATCTGCAGCAATACGACTCGCCGGCGCAGGTTTTCGCCCATCCCGCCAACATGTTCGTCGCGAGCTTCGTGGGCAGCCCGGCAATGAGCCTTATTCCGCTGGAGGCATCGACGGCAAACGGCGATACCGTTCTGACGAGCGCGGAGGGCTGGAGCCTTGCGCTCTCGCAAACCAACGCGCGCAAGGTCCTGCGGGCGAGCACCAAGAAGATTGTGCTCGGTGCACGCCATTCGACGATCAAGTTGCACAAGAGCTCAGTCCCCGGTGCCATCCCGACCAAGGCCTATACGGTGGAGCCAACTGGAGACGTCACCTTCGTGCAGGCGTTCCTCTCCGGCGCCATCGTCAACATCAGCGTGTCACCCAACATCGCCGTCACACCCGACGAACAGATCTGGCTCGAGTTCGACCAGGAGCGCATGCACCTGTTCGACGGCGAAACCGAAATGGCCCTCTGGGCCAACTGACGCGTGCGGAACGTGACCTGAATGACGACGAAGCTCAAGATCGCAGCGATCAAGCCCTATCCGGTGTGGGTGGGAACGCGTAACCAGATGCTCGTCAAGGTCGAGACCGACCAGGGCATCTTCGGCTGGGGCGAGAGCGGCTTGAGCGGTCGCGAAAGAGCCGTCGCCGGCGCGCTCGAGCACTATCGCGAGTTTCTCATCGGCCGCGACCCGATGCAGATCGGCCGGATCTGGCAGGAGCTTTATCGCAGCCAGTATTTCGAAGGCGGGCGCGTCCTGCAGGCGGCGATTTCCGCCATCGACATCGCCCTTTATGACATCAAGGGCAAGGCGCTGGGGGTGCCGGTCTACGAGCTGCTCGGCGGCAAGCAGCGCGACCGCATCCCCACCTTCGCCTCGACCGGAGACGAGGCCGAGGGTGATGTTGCCATCGAACGAGCCCGCGAACTCCGAGCACAAGGATGGCAGGCGATCCGCTTCTTCCCTCTCGGCCAAAGCAGCAGGGACGTCTTCGAGCCGCGCGAGTCGATAGGCGCCACCGCGAGCATGCTGAACAAGGCACGCGAGGCGCTCGGCGACGACATCGTGCTTGGCATCGACTATCATCATCGGCTGTCGGTGGCCGAAGCGGCGAGCTTCTGCAGCAAGCTTGGCCGCGGCGTGCTTGATTTCCTCGAGGAGCCGATACGGGACGAAACGCCGGAGGCCTACGAATCCTTGCGTAGGATGACCGACATCCCCTTTGCCATCGGCGAGGAATTTGCCAGCAAGTGGCAGTTCCTGCCCTACATCGAACGCGGCATCCACCAGTTCAACCGGCTCGATGTCTGCAATGTCGGCGGGCTCACCGAGGCGATGAAGGTCGCCGGCTGGAGCGAGGCGCATTATGTGGACCTGATGCCGCACAATCCCCTCGGTCCGGTGTGCACGGCCGCGACCATGCATCTCGCCGCCGCGGTGCCCAACTTCGCCTGGCTCGAGACCAGGGCGCCGGAAAGCAAGCTGGGCTTCGACAATTCCGAATTCTTCCCCGTGCAGCCACGGCTCGACGGCACCGATTATCCGGTCAGCGATTTGCCGGGGCTCGGCGTCGAGGTCAACGAAGCGGCCATCCAGGCCCAGAGCTTCCGTTTCTGGGAAGCGCCTCACCTCAGGCGCCGCGATGGTTCCGTCACGAACTGGTAGTTCAATTTCAACCGGAGGCGATAATGACGCATACTCCCGACATCACGCGGCCGCCCAAAGACCTGATCGACGGCCTAAGGGAGATCGGCGCCGCGACTGTTGCCGGCACGCTTGGCCACATGGGCTTCCGCAACCCGCACATGGTCGGTCCGGTGGCGCAGAACCACGGCAAGTCGATCGTCGGGCCGGCGCTGACGCTGCAGTTCCTGCCGCAGCGGCCTGACCTCTTCACCGAGGGAGAATATGCCGATCCGGAGACGCAACTGCACCGGCACGTGCTCTATCACGCGCAGGAGGGCGACGTGGTTGTCGTCGACGCGCGCGGCGACATGAGCTCTGGCGTGTTCGGCGATATGATGTCGACCTATTTCAAGGGCAGAGGCGGCGCGGGCATCGTCATTGATGGATGCATGCGCGACCGGCCCAATGTCGAGAAGCTCGATCTGCCCCTATGGCTGCGCGGCTGGACGCCCAACTACCATGTTCAGACCAGTATCTATCCGAACGCCGTCAACGTTCCGATTGCCTGCGGCGGCGTCACGGTGATCCCCGGCGATATCATCGTGGCCGACGACGATGGGGTGGTGGTGGTTCCAGTATCAATGGCCCCGCAGGTGATCGAAGAAGCAAAGAAGCATCACGATTGGGAGGAGTTCTCGCGAGAGAAGCTCATGCAGGGCGCGCCGTTGCAACGCTATTATCCGCTGCATGACGATGCCCGCGGGGAATACGAGGAGTGGCGCAACGCAAGACGCCGACACGGCCGGTGACGATCACGATGTTGTCCACCCTGCGGAATAGGCGACACAGCGGAGGCAGTTGCTCACCGGCTACTTCCCTCTGATGGGGCCGCAACAGCTCACCGTAAGTCAACAAAATCAAATCGATGCGTGGAGGATCGCCACCCGTATCCGGCCAACCGAAGATGTAAATATGCACTAACCCATTGATCTCGTATTGTCTGGCGAACCTAAAGATGAAGGGCAGGAATGAACATCGATACGAGGGTTGTTGAACACTATAGTAGATTGGGCGGCCTGGCTCGCTCCTCGCTACGCCGACTCCCTGTCAATGCGAGAAGCCCATGGTGCAGCTTCATTTCTGGCCGATTGCTCAGTGCCTCGTCTTGTTAACTCTTGCGAACGGCGTGCCCGTGATCGCCAAGAAGGTGCTTGGCGACCGGCTCGCTTGGCCGATCGACGGCGGCTGGCATTTCTGGGATGGGCAACCGCTCCTCGGCAAGTCGAAGACGCTTCGAGGGCTCGTTCTGGCAGTCCTGGTCGCTGCTGTCGGCGGGGCTCTTGTGGGGCTCAACGCACCAACTGGAGCGCTTGTCGGTTTTGGTGCCATGGCAGGCGACATGCTGTCGAGCTTTCTCAAGCGTCGGCTGCGATTGGCTTCAAGCGCTGAAGCGCCGGGGCTCGATCAGGTGCCCGAATCCCTTCTGCCCCTTATCCTTGTCAGAGGCATTGTTGGCCTATCGGCTTGGGATATTCTGATTGGGGTCGGGGCCTTCTGGATCGGCGAGCTACTGGTCTCTCGGCTTCTCTACATGCTTCGCATCAGAGACAGGCCCTACTAGTTCCGTGCGGGCAAGTTGATGGAGCGTGATCTCTGGAAGACAGTTCAGACGGACTGCGACAACACTCGAGCCCGCACCGACAGAGGTGTAGCCGAACATGCCGCGATACATCCAGGCACCGGCGCCCATCCTTCGAGGAAGCTTTGAATCCAGGGTAATTGGGATCCCTCCAGGCAGACAGATCTGGCCGCCGTGCGTGTGACCCGCGAGCAGCACGTCGAACCCGGCGTGCACCGCCTGACGATATATCTCGGGAGTGTGGGAAAGCAGGATCGAGAATGCCTCGCGCGGCACTCCGGCTGCTGCCTTTTCGATATTGTCGACCCTGAAGAAATGCGCATCGTCTATTCCGGCCAGGTAGATGCGCTCGCCATTGCGCTCGACCACCTCGAGCTCGTTCATCAGCATGCGAACGCCCATGTCCTCCAGCGCTGGGACCATTCGCACAGTGTCATGGTTGCCAAGCACGCCGTATAGAGGCCCCCTCAGAGACGCTCGCACACGCGCGACGCCATCCAAAGCCGCCTCGAAAGGGCCAAACGTCTTGGCGCGGAAGTCTCCCGTGAGGACGCAGATGTCGTAATCCAGGTCAGCGACCAGTTCGATAACCCGATCCATTGCCGGGCGGCTCATATCGGCGTGGAGATCGCTGAGCTGCAATATCCGGAAACCTTCAAATTGGCCTGGCAGTTTCGCCGACGCGATGTGGTTGGTTCGGACCTGGACGTTGCCGGCATTGCGGCGCCCGCGCCCGTAGAGGCCGCAGACCCGAAGCACGTTGCGGATTACAGCATGGACCGAATACCAGTTTTCCAGGTGAAAGAAGTTCAGACCTTGGCCGAAGACTTGCGCCTCGTGGTCGTCTTCTATGCCCAGGCGCTGCATTGCATGGATTCGGCCAAGGCGTTCGTCCAACCTGAGGCTGATGTCAGTCATCGCGGCCCAAATCCATCGCGCAGTCATTGCTGCCCGAATCTAGTGCTGCAGGGTCTCGATGTAACCCGTCAGATTGTGGATGCGTTCGGTGGTCACCACCTCGCCACCGCTTGGACCGTACGTCTTGGCGTCCTCTTCAAGAAACTGCCGACCCCAGACCGGCATCTCGCGATCGCCATGGCTCGGTATGGCGTAGCGACCGTCAATGGTGGCGAAGACCCTCGAATAGGGGAACCTGCCACCGTTGCGCTCGGACAGATGCGTCAGATCGGGCGGATGCTTGAGCAAAAAGTCGCCCAGCGGTCCGTCGCCCCTGCCGCCGACGCCGTGGCACACCGCGCATGAGTTCAGGTATTCCGCCTCGCCGTAGGACATTTCCTGGGCGGTGGCCGCGCTCATGGTCAATCCGACGCATGCCGCCATCGTCAACAGTCTCATACCACGCTCCCATCGCTGCCCGACGAGAAACTCTAATCCATCCTACGGGCCCTGCTTTGACGCAACGCAATGCCGGCGTGTGCGGTCTCGTTACTGTTCCCGAACCTTAACCAGCGGGAGTGGCTGCCATGTCATTCAAGACGGTACTGACGATCACCGGACCGGACATGGGCGATGGCGATCTGCAAATCGCCGCCCGCCTTTGCGAAGAGGTTAGCGCCCACCTTGCCGTTCTCGTCGTGGTGCTCGCTGCGCCGCCACCCGTTGGCGAGTATGCCGAATTGAGCGGCAGCGTGGCGAGCGAAATTGTCCGCGACGCTATCTGCGTGGCCGCGGAGAACGCACCGGGCGCCAAACAGGTGATCGATCACCTTAGTGTAGTTCCTCGAGCCTCTGGCTCGAAGGGACAGACATAGTGCTTTGCACCTTCGGAAGGGTTCGATGTCTTCCGCCCTAGACCCAATGTGTTGAGAAGGGACCGCGCGAAATGAGACTGTTTCTGTGCGGCGATGTGATGACCGGACGTGGCATCGACCAGATCCTGCCGCACCCTTGCGAACCGACGCTGTTCGAGCCGCATGTCCACTCCGCTCTTGGTTACGTGAAACTGGCGGAAAGCCGTTCAGGCGAAATCCCACGAGCGGTGCCTTTCGACTATATCTGGGGCGACGCATTGGACGAGATCGATCGCCACGAACCAGACCTGAGAATCGTCAACCTGGAAACCAGTGTCACGGCCGATGGTCAGCCTGAGCCGAAGGGCATCAACTACCGGATGCATCCGGCGAATTTGGGCTGCATAGCTGCCGCGGACATCGACTGCTGCGTTCTTGCCAACAATCATGTCGCCGACTGGGGATCAGCCGGCCTGAAGAATACGCTGTGCGCGATACGACAAGCGGGATTCGCGACGGCCGGCGCGGGGCTCGATGCCGATGCGGCTGCCACTCCCGCCATGCTCGAAGCCGCCCCGGGCAAGCGGCTTCTCGTGTTCGCCTTTGCCTGCCCATCCAGCGGAGTCCCGGATCACTGGGCTGCCGGGGAGAGGCGACCCGGCGTGAATGTCCTTGCCAGCCTGGGCGAAAATGCCCTCGCAGCCGTCATCCACAGCATCGATCGCTGGCGCCGGCCCGGCGACGTAGTCCTCGTCTCCGTCCACTGGGGACCCAATTGGGGCTATGATGTGCCCGCCGCGCATATACGCTTTGCCCACGGCCTGATCGACAGCGCCCGCGTCGACGTCGTCCATGGGCACTCTTCGCACCACCCCCTGGCGATCGAAATCCATGCGGGCAAGCCGATCCTCTACGGATGCGGCGACTTCATCAACGACTACGAAGGCATCGGCGGACACGAAGCGTATCGTCCTGAACTCTCTTTGGCCTATTTCATCGATTTGGACGACGTAAGCCACAGTCGTCTCAGGATGGAAATGGTGCCCTTCCGCATGCAGAAATTCCGGCTCGTTCGCGCCAGCGAAGTTGAAGCCGCATGGCTCGGCCAGACGCTGGACCGCGAATGCCGGCGCTTTGCGCGGCGCGTTCGCCTGAGCGATCAGAACACGCTGATACTGTCGACATAGGCGCATTCGACGACTTGGTAGATGCGGCGTGATCGGGTGTCGGCGAGGAAGACCCGAATTAACTGCCGACACTTGACTGACGCTGCGACCCCGGCAAAGATGGTTGCGCGGGGCATGGGACGCACGCGGAGGATGCGGCACGATGGAGGTCGGTGGCGTCGGTTCCATGGCCGATGGTCGGGCGGCGGATCGCAGTTCAGTCGCCGGCTATTCGGGTGAAAGCACGCGTTCATCTTCCAGCGCGTCTTCATCAGTTTCCGGCAGAAGTACTTCAACAAGCAGTTCGGATT
>NZ_RZSL01001210.1:0-568 GCF_003997355.1 Mesorhizobium sp. M1E.F.Ca.ET.041.01.1.1
CTTGACGGCGGCGGCGAGGCGACAGTGAAGAATGGCGTCGCGCTGATCGCGGCGCCGCCGAAAAGCCTGCGCGGCCAGTCGGTCGACATCGCCAGGCTCGACCTGTCGTCGGGGACGGCGCGCCTAACGGTGTCCGGGCCAATCTCTGTCGACGCCGAAGGCCTGATCGACGCTAATCTCACGATCAAGCTCAAGGACCCCAAGGCGGTGGCGGCCATCCTTGCCGGCGCCATTCCCGAGCATAAAAGCGAGATCGAGCAGGGCTTTGCCGGCATTGCCATGCTCGGCAGCGAGCCGTCCATGCCGCTCAAGGTCGTCAAGGGCAAGGCTTCGCTCGGCTTCATCCCGCTCGGCAAGATCAAGCCGGTCGATTAAGGACTGCGATGGCGGGCCCGGTCAAACTGCTCAGCGTCGGCGCATTCACCCTCGACACGATCCTGCGCGTCGACCAGCTTCCCACGCATCAGGGCAAGTTCATCGCCAGCGACGGCGTCCAGATCGCCTCCGGCATGGCGACGAGCGCCGCCTGCGCCGCGCATCGCCTCGGCGCCCACGGGTCGCCTTGGGC
>NZ_RZSL01001211.1:0-568 GCF_003997355.1 Mesorhizobium sp. M1E.F.Ca.ET.041.01.1.1
TCATGCCCGCCGGCCAAAAGTGCCCTCACCCGATGCTCGGATTGCTGGGCGAGCGCCACCAGCGCTGAGCCGAAGAAGTCGACCTTGCCATGCGCGATGGTGCGGATGATGAAGCCTGCGGTGAGATCGCCGCGCAGCCTCAGATGCTCGATCAGCGCGGCATGCTCCTCGGCGCGCGTGCCCTCGATCAATGTCAGCGAAGCCTTCACGCAGGCATCGCGCATCACACGATCGGCGCGAGCGGCGCCCATCAATGCCAGCACCAGCGGCGAACCCTTCAGCGTCTCGCCAAGCTTGATCAAAAGCGTGTGCCTGCAATCGGCGGGAAGACGCGCGTCGGCGATCAGCGCCTCGCGCACAAGCGGCAGGTGACCGTGCCGCTCGGCCATGCGGCGGAAGCTCAGCGACGCGATGTCGGCGCCGCTGTTGGCGATCAGCGTGGCGCAGGCTTCCGGCTCGCCGATCTCGGCGATAGCGGCGGCAAGCGACATCGAGACGACCGGACGGTTGGCTATCAGCTTCTGGGTGGCTTTCTGGCCGCAAGCGACGCGGTCGATGAGATCGGCAT
>NZ_RZSL01001212.1:0-567 GCF_003997355.1 Mesorhizobium sp. M1E.F.Ca.ET.041.01.1.1
CTTCAGGTCGTCGAGTAGCCCGTCCCTGGCGAACACCTCGTTGGGATCGCGGCCGGCAATCAGTTGGTCCAGAAGTTCCTTCTCGATAGCCATGTGATGATTCTATCCTTTCCATCATCATGGCCTCGCGCACTGAATTCCTGACAGTCCCCCGCGCGCCGTCTGATTGAAAAGCGCTGAGAGGAAGGCCAGCACAAGGGGCTGCGGCTGGGGACCGGAATTAAGCACCGCGGCTTTGAAGGCAGCAGGGCGACCGTCTACAGGTGGACCGCCGCCCGTAAGGAGCGGCCACCGACCGCTCCACCAAATTCGCGGTGGCGGCCGCCATCGCGTGCAAGCTAATTTCAGATCGAGCACCGTTGCTGGAGAGAACATGCTGAAAAAGTTCAACGCTATCCGCTCACCTTTGGACCCACGCCCATCGAGAAGCTCGACCGCCTCGGCAAGCACCTGGGAGGGTGGAAATCTACGGAACTCGGGTCTCGCGTTCGGCAGAAACAAGCTGCGCAAGCTCGAATATATCATCCGCGACGCCATCACATCAAATGCCGATACGCTTGTCTTCAT
>NZ_RZSL01001213.1:0-566 GCF_003997355.1 Mesorhizobium sp. M1E.F.Ca.ET.041.01.1.1
GCGTGGCGGCGCCACCGGCACCTTCGCCGGCGTGTTGGCCGACTGGGCCTTGGCTTCATTCTTCGGCGCGGCATTGGGTATCGCTGGCTTGACCACCTCGGTCTGGTCGCCCTGACCGGCAGTCTGGTCGGTGGCCGGCGTGACCGTCCCCGTCGCCTGGGCGTCGCCCTGCCCGGCCGGAGCAACGTGCTGCGGCGCCGGATCGGCTGGCTCGGTTGCCGCCACTTTCGGCGCGGCAGGAGCCGGATCCTCGTGCGCGACCAGCGAGCCGTCAGGCTTCACCATCATGGTTTTGACCTTGCGCGGCGCTACGGCGACGACGTCATTGCCGGTCCCCTTGTCGGCCTCTTGCAGCACCTGGGCGATGCGGTCCTCCGATTTCGGCGTCGGAGCGGCCGGCTGCGCGGTGCCCTGGGCGCTACTCGGCGCTGCCGCGTCAGGACCCGACGCTACTGCGTCCGGACCCGGCGCTGCCGCGTCGGGATTGGCCGCTGCGTCGGCGCCAGACGCTGCATCGGTGTCGTCGGGCGAAAGATCGCCGATCCGGCTCTGCGGCGGTTTCTTTG
>NZ_RZSL01001214.1:0-559 GCF_003997355.1 Mesorhizobium sp. M1E.F.Ca.ET.041.01.1.1
TCTATGTGCTGATGCAGATCCCGGCGATCGCCTCGATCCTGAACGGCGGCGGATATCTCAGCACCGTCGGCGCATACCGCTCCTATGGCAATGTCCCGGGCAATGTCGCCCTCTATTCCGGAGCGCGGTTGGTCGCCAACCGGTGGCAGCGGCTGAGATCATCCCGCACCAGCGAGGCGGCTCGATCATCCATTCAGCAAGCGGCGCGCGATAACGCGAGGCCGTTGGCCTAGAAGCGCAAAAATCCGCCTGAGAAGTGCTGCTTGAGGGCCGCAGTGGGAGCTTTGACATGAGGCTAAAGTAAAGTGACAAAAATGCAGGCAAGCATCCCCGCCGAGACCGGCAAACTCGTTGAGGAGCGCTACTATCAGGCCGGCGCGACATGGGAGGACGACACACACCGGTCTCTCAGACGTTCGCGCACGCTGGCGTGGCTTATCAGCGGCATCGCCAGTGTGGTTGCGGGCCTGTCATTGCTGACGCTCGTGCTCATCCTGCCGCTCAAGCAATTCGAACCCTATGTGATCGAGGTCGACAAGACGACCGGATATCTCGAAGT
>NZ_RZSL01001215.1:0-559 GCF_003997355.1 Mesorhizobium sp. M1E.F.Ca.ET.041.01.1.1
CTTGCGAAGGCCGGGGATCATCTGGCCGCCATTGCGCCCTGATGCGCCCCAGCCGATCTTGCCGCCTTCGAGCAGCACCACTTTCAGGCCGCGTTCGGCGGCATGAAGCGCCGCCGACAAACCTGTGCAGCCGCCGCCGACGACCACCAGGTCAGCTTCGACATCGCTGGCGAGCGCCGGATGGTCCGGCGCCGGATTGGCGGTGGCGACATAGTAGGATTTGCCGATATCGAGACCGGAATTGAAACCCGTCGAACTGGAAGCCATAGTCACACCTTGAGCAGCAGATGGTCGCGTTCCCACGCCGTCACCACGGTCTGGAACAGGTCGAGCTCGACGCTCTTCACGCGCAGATAGGTCTGGGAGAAATCCTCGCCGAGCAGCGCCCGCACCGGCTCGCAGGCAGCGAAGCGGTCGAGCGCTTCCTCCATGGTTTTCGGCAGCGTGCTCTGGCTGCGATAGGCATTGCCGGAGGCCTCCGGCGAGCGGGCAAGCTTCTCCTCGATGCCGAGATAGCCGGCGATCAGCGAGCCGGCCATGGCCAGATACGGATTGGCGT
>NZ_RZSL01001216.1:0-558 GCF_003997355.1 Mesorhizobium sp. M1E.F.Ca.ET.041.01.1.1
CCTGGGAGAGGTTGGACGAAACGACGGGAACGACCGGCGCATCGATCGACTGAGGCTTGCGCCGCGTCGGGTGGGCATTGACAGGCGCCTCGGCATCGGTCGGAGCGGAAGCGGCCGCTGCCAACGCCGGTTCGGCGACCGCGGGTTCAGCGGGAAGCTCCGCCGCGGGCTCGGGTGCGGTCTCGGCGACCGTTGCCGCCACGGCCTTTTTCGATCGCGATGCACGGCGCGGCTTCTTCGGCTTCTCCGTGGCCGGAACGTCGTCATTGGCAGGTGACGGCGCGGCCTGCTCTTCGGCCGCTTCCACCACCGCAGGCGCGCTTTCGGAAGCTTCGCCTTCCGCTTCATCGCCCTCAAGACCGTCGCCAGCGCTGGCTTCGGCAGCGGTTTCGCCTTCCTCGCGGCGATTGCGCTTGCCGCCGCGCTTGCCGCGACGGCGCTTCTTGCCCTGATCCTCTTCGGCCGCTTCCGCGTCGGCCAGTCCTTCGGCCGTCACCTCGGCTGCTGCCTCGCCCGCCGGCGCGGCGGCATCCGCCGGAACGGGGGCCGAAACGGCAT
>NZ_RZSL01001217.1:0-557 GCF_003997355.1 Mesorhizobium sp. M1E.F.Ca.ET.041.01.1.1
CCTCGAAACCGATCATGTGCCCTCCCTGCCGGCCGGCACGATCGAGATCGGCTGGCGGCTGGCACCGGAATACTGGCGCAAGGGCTATGTCACCGAGGCGGCGGAGGCCTGGCTCGCCTACGGCTTCGAGACGCTGGGCGTCAACGAGATCGTCTCCTTCGCCGTGGCCGACAATCATCGCTCCACCGCCGTGATGAAACGCCTCGGCATGAGCGCCGACCCGGCCAGCGATTTCGACCATCCCGACATTCCGGACAGCCATCCTCATCTTAAGCGCCATGTCCTCTACAGGCTGTTGCGTGGGGATTGGCAGGTACGAAAAAGGGCGGCTCGCTAGCCGCCCTTTTCATTTAACATCAATCGGTTGCCCGGCTTGTCGGACTCAGTCCATCCGGATCGTCACGAAACGCAACTCGCCCGTCTTCGAAGCCAGCATCAGCAGCGCGTTCTTGCGGCCCTGCTCCTTTAGCGCACCGATCCGGTCCATGACGTCCTTCGGCGTGCCGACCGATTCCTGCGCGATCTCGGTGATCACCTCGCCGGGCTGGATGCCACGC
>NZ_RZSL01001218.1:0-556 GCF_003997355.1 Mesorhizobium sp. M1E.F.Ca.ET.041.01.1.1
ATTCCATGGTCTTCTTCGACATGGCCGCGATCGGCCGCAACCAGGACGGCAGGTCCCTGCGGCCGGATCTCGAACATGCCTCCGATCTCGGCAAACAGTTCCAGACCGATGAAGCGAACTAGCCTCGCTGCGTTTATCACATTCGCAACCGCCCACGCCGTGGGCGCCGAAGGCGCCGCGCCGCCAAACGCGACAGCCACTCCCTTCCTCGTGTCGAAAAGCGTCGAACTGCTGACAGGAGATACGTGGCAGGACCGCGGCAAGCTCTACCGGCTTTATGGCGTGCAATCATGCTTGCGCGGCACGATCGCACTGGATGCCAATGGCAAGGAGCTCGATTGCGGCAACGTCTCGCTCGCCCACTTGGCCGCCTTGTTTTCGACAACGGCCGTGACTTGTCAGCCCATTGCCATGGCGCTCGACAAAGCGACCTTTGTGGTGTGTGGCGCGAAACTCGACGGCAATACGATCGACCTTGGGACCGCCCTTATCGCGGCCGGCTACGCGTTCGCCGCCACCGATGCGAAGGGCAACGCCGTCAGCGCCAATTATCTGG
>NZ_RZSL01001219.1:0-553 GCF_003997355.1 Mesorhizobium sp. M1E.F.Ca.ET.041.01.1.1
GGTTCAGCTTCTGCGGGCTGATACGGATGGTGCGCAGAACGGCGCGCGCCTCGTTGTCAGCAAGCCTGCGCGGAGCTTTGGCCTTGCCCATGATTATTTCCTCTTCGCCTTCTTATCCGCGCCGTGACCGTAATAGGTCCGGGTCGGAGCGAATTCACCGAACTTGTGACCGACCATGTCCTCGTTCACGGAGACCGGGACATGCTTCTGGCCGTTGTAGACACCGAAGGTGAAGCCGACGAACTGCGGCAGGATGGTGGAGCGACGGCTCCACATCTTGATCACCTCATTGCGACCGCCTTCACGAACCTTGTCCACCTTCTTCAGAAGGTAGCCGTCGATGAAGGGGCCTTTCCAAATCGAACGAGTCACTTGGCGTTACCTCTTCTTAGCTCTTGCGCTGATGGCGCGAGCGCACGATGAACTTGTCGGTCGCCTTGTTGGACCGCGTCTTCTTGCCCTTGGTCGGCTTGCCCCAGGGCGAAACCGGATGACGGCCACCCGAGGTGCGGCCTTCGCCGCCGCCGTGCGGGTGATCGACCGGGTTCATGGC
>NZ_RZSL01000121.1:0-13349 GCF_003997355.1 Mesorhizobium sp. M1E.F.Ca.ET.041.01.1.1
CCGTCAACTCGATCGTCCATCTCGACCAGAAGGTCAGCTTCTTCTGGTCGAGATGGACGATCGAGTTGACGGCGCGGTTGAGCAGGTCGCGGTCGTGCGAGATGAGCAGCACCGTGTGCGGATATTTGGAGACATAGTTCTCCAGCCACAGCGTGCCTTCGAGGTCGAGATAGTTGGTCGGCTCGTCGAGCAGCAGAAGGTCGGGCTCGGAGAAGAGCACGGCGGCGAGTGCCACCCGCATGCGCCAGCCGCCCGAGAAGGACGAGGCCGGACGCTTCTGCGCGGCATCGTCGAAGCCGAGGCCGGCCAGGATGGTGGCGGCGCGGGATTCGGCCGAATGCGCGTCGATGTCGGCCAGCCGCGTGTGGATCTCGGCGATACGGTGCGGATCGGTCGCGGTCTTTTCCTCTTCGAGCAGCGCCTGGCGCTCGACATCGGCCTTGAGCACGATCTCGATCAGCGGCTCCTCGGTGCCGGGCGCTTCCTGCGCCACCTGGCCGATGCGGGTGTTCTTTGGCAGGCTGATCGAGCCGGTTTCGGAGGGGAAATCGCCGGTGATCGCCTTGAACAGCGTCGTCTTGCCGGTGCCGTTGCGGCCGACGAGGCCGGCCTTGGTTCCGGCGGGCAAGGTCAGCGAGGCATGATCGAGAAGCAGGCGCCCGGCCATGCGCAGCGAGAGGTCGTTGATGATAAGCATGGGCGGGCTTTTGCACGGGACATCGGCGGTTCGCAAGAGCCAGGGCCTGGATGAGGGTCGCTGCATGCGACCGCGAACCATTCGGGAAAAGCCCGATGGGACTGGAACCAGTTGCCGGCCGGAGCGTTTTGAGCCCCGTGATCCGTTATTTCGCCCTCGCCTTCATCTTCTTCCAGGTCGCCACGACAGCCGCGCTGGCGACGCAGGTGGTTCTGTTCGCCGGCGATACGGATGGATCGCCTACTTTGCAGCTCCAGTAAGCGAGGCGCCGACCCGGTGATCTCCCCCTCTGAGGGGGAGATGTCGCCGAAGGCGACAGAGGGGGCGTCTCACATTGATCGCCGGCGCCGTCTCTCGTCGCTGGGCGTCGATGCTTCACGCGCGGCGACCACCTCTGGCCTGGCGGCCATCTCCCCCTCAAGGGGGGAGATTGCGCGCTCCTCTGCTTTCGCCAATCGCCGGTCACACTTTGCTTGCCACGTCACCGGTTTGACGTTGATCGCTGCCATGTTCTCAACCTATGCTGGTTCCAGCGGCGGGCTTTGTAGAACTCTCATCGTGAGGTGCTCCTATGAAGCGATTGCTCCATGCCGCCGGCGTTGCCCTGCTTCTCATCATGCCCGCGGCCCATGCGGCAGCAGCGGATTGCGCGGCGGCGAAGACGCAGGCCGAGCTTGCCACCTGCACCGCCAAGGACGCTGCCTCGGCCGACACCGCGCTCAACGCCGTCTACAAGGGGCTGTCGGGACGCCTCGCTCCCGCCGACCAGCAACGCCTTCGCGACGCGCAGCGCGCCTGGATCCCGTTCCGCGACAAGGAATGCGCCTTTCGCACCCAGCCCTATGCCGACGGCTCGGTGTATTCGAGCCTGGTCGAAACCTGTAAGGCGGAATTGACCCAGGCGCGGCTGACGCAGTTGCAGCACCAGTTGCAATGTCCGGAAGGCGACCTCTCCTGCGTGCCGCAAACCGACGGCGGCAGCAAGCTTGTGACTGCTGCCCCTGGCGCCGCGCCTGCGAAGGCTGGCGCCGCGCCTGCGACGGCCGCTCCTGCCAAGGCAAGCCGGAACGACACGCGGCCTTGCGTGCAATCCGCCGGCAAGGCGAAGTCGGACCAATATGTCTCGCAATGCGTTCAGGTGTCGCCGGCAACACACCCGCCCTGCAACGGACAGAACGCGTGCAGCATGATGATCGACGAGATCAAGCGAGGCTGCGCCATGATCGGTGCCGACAATCCGCCGGCCTTCTGTTCCGCCTACAAGAACTGAGCGGCGCGGCGGGCCGGGCCGTATGGCCAGGCCCGCCTGCCGCCAAAACAGCGGCACTGACCAACCCATGCGGAAGATCAAATCGGTCAACCAAAACAACCCGAAGTCGCGCCTTGGCTTATATTAGCGCGATGGATGCCGAAACCACCAAAAAAAGTGCCAAATCTTTTGATCCAGCCGCGATGCTTGGCGAAAGATCGATTTCAGTTTTGCCGCAATCCTGCGAACTTATGAAAGCGTCGTGATTCGCGCGAGGCGCCAATAACAATCAACAATAACAACAATAACTTGACTGTGTCAGGAGCTCCCGATGGGCGAGGCGGCCAACGATCTGCGCATGCTGAGATATGTCGCGGAGATCACCCGAAGGCTGGCGAAGATGCTTTCGCGCACGCGCTATCAGATGCTTGTCTATTTTCTGGAGATGACGGCTGTCGAGGCGGACAGCCTCGCGGCCGAGCAGGATCGCCGCGCCGAGGCGCGTAAGCCGCCCCGCAACTGAAGGCGACCAGGCGGAAGAGCTGGTTGGCCGCCCTGCGACGCAGTGCATCGAGCGAGCCCAAGCAGTCGGCCGACGGCATGGCGTCGGCCGTTGCGGGCATGAGCGGGTGGCCTCAGGCCTTGGGCTTGCGCTTGCCCTTGCCGGAATCCGCGGCCGGCTTGCGGCCGAGGCCGGAAGACTTGGCCAAGGCCGAGCGGGTGGCCGAATAGCTGGGAGCTACCATCGGATAGTCTGCCGGCAGGCCCCATTTGGCGCGGTATTCGTCCGGCGTCAGCCCATGGTCGGTCGACAGGTGCCGCTTCAGCGACTTGAACTTCTTGCCGTCCTCGAGGCAGACGATGTGATCGGGGAACACCGAGCGCTTCGGATTGACGGCCGGCGTCAGCGGCGCGCTTTCCTTGACGGCGGCGCCACCGGCGAGCTTGCGCACCGAGGCGCTGACGCTGGCGATCAGATCAGGCAGGCCGGAAGCCGGAAGCGGATTGTTGCCTACATAGGCCGAGACAATGTCGGCGGTCAGCTCGATTGCAGTCTTGTCATCGATATTGGACAATTTTTTCACCCTTTGCTGGCTCTCAAATGACCAGCTGTTTTTTAGGACTTTGGTCTAGGTATCATATTGGACCTGTCCCCCAACGGACCGTCCAGAGTCAGTAAATATACGAGACTCAATACCAAAAGCACGTTTTCACTGCGGGCTACGACCGCGCAAGTTAGGAATTCTAATACCTATAACAAACAATTGACAGCGCCGAAAATCTGCACGGGCGCGTAAATGACGCAACAGCACTTCAATTTATGCGAGTAATTCCAGCAAAGTCGAAATTCAGGATGAAGGCCGACGCTGGCGAGCAGCACAGGCGCCCGGAGGACCGATCATGCCCGATTCGGCGCGGCGAGTCGCTCATTTCACGGCGGCTCCGCGCCTGAAATCCGCCGGTCCGTTGTCGGCTAGTATCTCCAGCACACGCTTCCAGCGCGCGCAGCGGCCGAAATCCCTCTGCTCGATGGCCTTCTCCGCCTTCATGGCGGCATAGAGCGGCGCCTCGGCGCCGAATTCCTTCATCAGCCAGTGCGCCTCCTGCCGGGCGCGGCGTTCGTCGTTGTCAAGCATGGTTCCTGGCATGCTTCCTGACATGATCTTCAGGCCTCCGAACGTTCGATGCCGACAGCAATGCAACTGCCGATGACGAGGACGGCGCCGGCAATAGCCGTCGGCGACAGGCTTTCGCCCGACAGCGCCAGCAAAAGCGTGGAAGCGATCGGCGTCAGATAGGCGACGACCGCGAGCCTGCCGCCCTGGTCGAGGCTGAGCGCGCGCGACCAGAAATAGTAGCCGAATCCCATCGGCCCTGCGCCGAGATAGAGGCCGAGCAGGAGGTGCGTGCCGCTCAGGTCTGCAGCGCCGTCATGCAGACACCAGGCGAAGGTCAGCGCGAAACCGATCAGCGCCGAGGGCAGCAGAAGGCGATCCGGCGACAGGGCAAGACGGCCGACGGCGAGCGAATAGAAGGCCATGCAAAGCGCCGAGCCAAAGGCGGCGCAATAGCCGACGAGACTGCCTTCGAACCAGGCTGACGCGCGTCCGCCGGAGATCACCAGCGCCACGCCGACGAAGCCGAGCGCGGCAGTCAGCCCAAGCAGCAGCGGTCGCCGCGGGCGGCCGAGCGCGATGACCGCCGCGGCGACCATCAACGGCCAGGTGTAGGCGACCAGATTGGCCTCGATGACCGGCATCGAAGCGAAGGCGATGTATTGCAGCACCATGGTGCCGACCAGACCAATGAAGCCGACCGCGTAGGCGGCGAGCGGGGTCCTTCCCTTCTCCCCTTGTGGGAGAAGGTGGCCTCGCGAAGCGAGGTCGGATGAGGGGTGTTCCAGGGAACGCTGAGGTCTCACTTCGCTGGAACACCCCTCATCCGTCTCGGCGCTGCGCGCCGATCCACCTTCCCCCACAAGGGGGGAAGGAGAAGTGCTCATAAGCCTGATCACCACAAAAACCAACGCGGCGCCGCAGAACTGCAGGAATTGCACCTCGGACACCGGGTGACTTGCAAGCAGCGTCTTGCCGACCAGGGCGTTGGTCGCCCAGAGCGCCACCGCGCCGAAGGCGAGGGCCAGCGCCGCCGAGGAAGCAGCGCCGGAGCGGTTCTTCCGCCTTTCGGCCATGACTGGCCCGAGGCTCAACGACGCTGAGGGCGCCTGGCGCTCGACGGGATCATCCACCACTACCACGACTCTCTGGCTCCGCCGGAAACCGGCTCGACGGCCGGCTTCGGCACAGGATGCTCCTCCGCATGGCGGCGATAGGCAGGCAGTTGGTTCGTCCAGACATCGTCGGCAAGCTCATTGACCCAGGCGCGGTCGTGGTCGTTGTCGGCGGCGAGGTAGAACATGCGGTTGTCGTCGACATAGGGCTTGGTCACCGAGCGCTGGTTGAGAACCAGGGTGACGCGCGAGCCGAGTTGGATGGGCGCGGTGCGATGGAGCACGCCGAGGAACTGACCGAGCGTGGCGTAGTTCATCTTGTGGTCGATGCGCATGACCTTGTTGCGCGGCAGGTCGCGGCCGGACTCGAGGATGGCGCGGCCAGTCTCGGAATCGTCGCAATAGATTTCAAGATGGCCGCCGATCAGAGGGTCGCTGATCGACAGCGGAATGAGCTCCGTCACCGGAACGCCGTCGCAGTGCCATTCGACGGCGCCGTCCTTGGGGTTCATGAAGGTGACGGTCGAGCCGACGATCGACAGTGGATAGGGTTCAAGCTTGGTGCCCATCATGTCGGACAGCCGTTCCAGGCGCAGCTTGTCATGCAAAAGCTCCTTGATCTCCGCGATGTAACGGTCGGCACCAGTGATGAAGGTGAGGTCGAGATGCTTGTGCATCGCATGGCTGGCCTTGAGCTTGAGCGCCGCCTCCTCGATCGCGGCAAGCAGTGCGGGGTCGTAGCCGTGCAGATACTGGGCGACGCCGAAGCTCGACACTTTCCACGCCGTATCATGACCAATGATGGCTTCACGGCTCATCGCATAGCGCAGTTCGGGGATCGTATGGGCGTTCATTCTACTTCTCCAAGATGGGGGCAACACTTGGTAAACAGTCGATTAAGCCGCCCGCCCCTGTAAATCTAGGAATGCTGGTGCTACTTTAAGCCCAGCTAAAGGTCGGGCCCCGTGCGTCTGCTCAGTCAGGTCAACTTAAACTCGCTGAAAATCGTGGAGAGCGCCGCGAGGCACAAGAACTTCACGCGCGCCGGCGAGGAGCAGTTCATCACCGCCTCGGCTGTCAGTCAGCGGGTCAAGAGCCTGGAGGATCAGCTGCGCTTCAAGATTTTCCAGCGCGGCGGAAATGCGGTGTCGCTGACGCCGGAGGGCGAGACCTATGTGGCCCGGGTGCGCGAGGCCCTGGAGCGGATCGTCGCCGCCAGCATGGAGGCCACCGGCCAGTCGCAGGCGCATGTGCTCAGGATCTGCGTTTTGCCGACATTCGCGGCGCGCTGGCTGTTTCCACGGCTTTCGACCTTCCAGCGGCAGTATCCCGATATCGAGATGCGGGTCTCGACCTCCTATGCGACGCACGAATTCTCGACCTCCGAGTACGACCTCGAGATCCGCTATGGCGACGGCAATTTCCCCGGCCTCAAATCCGAGCTGCTGTTCAAGGAGGACCTGACGCCGGTGTGCAGCCGCAAGCTGTTCCACGACGTGCTGGGCGACAAGCCGCTGTACAAGGTGACGCCCGAGGACCTCAGGCACTTCACCCTGCTCCACTCCGACACCTGCACCCAGAACTGGCAGTCCTGGCTGGGCTTTGCCGGCGCGAGCTTCGTGCTCGGCGAGACCAGGAGCATCTATTTCGATTCCTGCATGATGGCCTACGAGGCGGCCAATGCCGGCATGGGCTTTGCCGTCGCCAACCGCGCCTATATGGCAAGCGACATTCGCGCCGAACGGCTCGTGGCGCCTTTCGCGGTCCACCATCCCAACAGTGCCGGTTGGTATTTCGTGAGTCCGATCAAGGCGCTCGGCGCGCGCAAGGTGGAGCTGTTCAAGCAGTGGATCATGGCCGAGGCGGCGCTGACGCAGCGCCAATTGGACCTCGAAACCGCCGGCATGCCGGTGAAGCGGGTAGCGATGGCGTAGGCGGGCGCCCATGCCTAAGGCCCTGGAGCCGAATTCTCGATAGTGCGGAGGCTTCTCTTCACCGGTTGGTTGAAGCCGGAGCATTTGAGCAACCGGTAAGATACAGATGATTCAACCATGACGACGCATGGCTGCATCTCAGGATTGTTGTTGTAGATTTCACACAATACCGGGAATTTCTGGCGGGATTTCACTTATATCCAGAGGACTTTCCAAGCCTTGCCCATGACCTGGCGGCAAGACTCAGCTATGATTTATTTTGCGGCGGGCCTGATTTTTCCGCTTGGCCGGCGCTTTTCAGCTTCCTCCCAAGCAGCGCCGGCCTTCTTCTGTGGCAGACATCGCCTACCTGCTTTGCCGCCATCACTGCGCCGGCTGCGTGCCCTGCTGGTCGCCGCCGGTGGTCGATTTGGGCACCGGGTTCTTGTCGATCTGCGGGCTCTGGTCGGCGGGCGCCTTGGTGGGCGGCACGCTGTGGTCGCAGGCGGCGAGCGCGAGCCCTGCCGCAAGAGCCAGCAGCACAGGAAGCTTCATCATGACGACCTCCTCTCATTCGCCCCATTTCAAGGGGCAAACGAAGCGGTGGCGGTTTGGTTGCGTTCGCCCATGGGAACCAATCGCCCAAGTCCCGGTTGAACTCCCAACCGATCAAACCGCACAAGGAGATGGTCATGATCCGTCTGCTGCTTGTCGGCCTGTTTGCCTACACGGCCTATCGCGTGACAATGCGGATCATCGAGGAAGTGCCAGGCGACGTCACGCCGTTGGACATGCCAGGCGATGAAAGGCGGACGCTGCGGCGCCAGTCCGCGGCAATGGGTGTGGAGCCGAAAAGGTAGTTACTGCCAATCTCCTCATCTTGTGGGGGAGATGGGCCATCACTGCGGCTTTCGCCAACTGCGAACGCACTCGACGCCTCAATCCCGTTGCGAACAAAGCGGAAACGATGCTTGATGGGCGATGAACATCGCCGCCCGTGATTCGTCCTTCGAAGCTCCCGCCTATCTCGCCCGGCTGAATGACGCGCAGCGGCTGGCGGTGGTGCATGGCGACGGCAAGGTGGCCGCGCCTCTTTTGGTGATCGCAGGCGCCGGCTCCGGCAAGACCAACACGCTGGCGCATCGCGTGGCGCATCTCATCGTCAAAGGTGCCGATCCGCGCCGCATCCTGTTGATGACGTTCTCGCGCCGTGCCGCGGCCGAGATGGCCAAGCGCGTCGAGCGCATCGCCGGCGAGGTGCTGGGCCGCGACGCCGCGATCATCGCCGACGCGCTCGCCTGGGCCGGCACCTTCCATGGCATCGGCGCAAGGCTGCTCCGCGACTATGCCGAGCAGATCGGCCTCGATCCGGCCTTCACCATCCACGACCGCGAGGATTCGGCCGACCTGATGAATCTCGCCCGGCATGAGTTGGGATTCTCGAAAACCGAAAGCCGCTTCCCTACGAAAAGCACCTGCCTGCAGATCTATTCGCGCGCGGTCAACGCGCAGACGCCGCTCGGCGAAGTGCTGGGCTCGGCCTTTCCCTGGTGCGCCGCATGGGCGGACCAGCTCAAGCAGTTGTTCGCGGCCTATGTCGAGGCCAAGCAGGCGCAGAACGTGCTCGATTACGACGACCTGTTGCTCTACTGGGCGCAGATGGCGGCCGAGCCGGCGATCGCGGCGCATCTCGGCAGCCGCTTCGACCATCTGCTGGTCGACGAGTACCAGGACACCAACCGGCTTCAGGCCTCGATCCTGCTCGCGCTAAAGCCGGACGGCGCCGGGCTCACCGTGGTGGGCGACGACGCGCAGTCGATCTATTCCTTCCGCGCCGCGGAAGTGCGCAACATCCTCGATTTCCCGAAACAGTTCGCGCAAGGCGCCGAGATCGTCATGCTGGAGCGCAACTACCGCTCGACCGAGACGATCCTTGCCGCCGCCAACGCGGTGATCGGCGAGGCGAGCGAGCGCTTCACCAAGAACCTCTGGACCGAGCGCAGATCGTCGCACAAGCCGCAACTGGTGAGCGTGCGCGACGAGGCCGAGCAGGCCAATTATGTCTGCCAGGCGATCCTTGACGAGCGCGAGGTCGGCACGGCGCTGAAGGCGCAGGCGGTGCTCTTCCGCGCCTCGCATCACAGCGGACCGCTGGAGGTGGAACTCACGCGCCGCAACATCCCCTTCGTGAAATTCGGCGGGCTGAAATTCCTCGACGCCGCGCACGTGAAGGACATACTGGCGATGCTGCGCTTCGCCGAAAACCCGCGCGACCGCGTCGCCGGCTTCCGCGTGCTGCAGCTTATGCCGGGCATCGGCCCTTCCGCCGCCTCGCAGATCGTCGAGGCGATGGCCACCTCGCTGGACGAGACGATGGGCCTTGCCCGCTTCCGGCCGCCTCAGCGCGCGGCAGAGGACTGGCCGGCCTTCCTCGACATCTACAGCGGGCTGCGGGCCGGTCCCAAATGGCCGGCCGACCTCGAACGGATCAGGCTGTGGTACGAGCCGCATATGGAACGCATCCATGAGGATGCGATCACCCGCCGGGCCGACCTGTTGCAGCTCGAGCAGATCGCGTCCGGCTACCCCTCGCGCGAGCGCTTCCTCACTGAGCTCACGCTCGACCCGCCGGATGCCACCAGCGACCAGGCCGGACCGCCGCATCGCGACGAGGATTATCTGATCCTGTCGACCATCCATTCGGCCAAGGGCCAGGAGTGGAAGAACGTCTTCGTGCTCAACACCGTCGACGGCTGCATCCCGGCCGATCTCGGCGTCGGCACCAAGGAGGACATCGAGGAGGAGCGCCGGCTGCTCTATGTGGCGATGACGCGGGCGAAGGACAGCCTGCATCTGGTGGTGCCGCAGCGCTTTTATCCGCACAACCAGCCGGTGCGCGGCGACCGCCACATCTATGCCTCGCGCACCCGCTTCATCCCGGCCTCGATGCTTTCAGCCTTCGAGCAGACGTCGTGGGCGAGCGCGCGCATGGCGAACGATCCGCGGACCCAACCCCAGGTCAAGGTCGATCTCGGCGCGCGCATGCGCGGCATGTGGAAGTAACTCTACCTTGCCACCTTGAGACCGAGATTATTTGCACTTGATCTGGACGACGAACGAAGGGGCCCGATAGGCCGTGGCGGCTCACTCGCGGTATTGTCGCTACGAGCGCGCCGCTCTTCCTCGTCGTGTAGTTGATTCCAGGTCCACCGGCCGCAATGTCGCAAACCTGCAACGTGGACAGCAAAAGCAGGGATAGTCGTGCCCAGTCCAAGCCTAGTCGCGTCGGCTCCAAGCTTTCCCGCAACGCTCCCGGTAGCTTCGCGCCTGTTCTCAACAACCGGGTGGCCTTATGCGACGTTCCCTATTCCTCAACACCTCCATCGCGGTAATCGCGATGATCTCGGCGTCCGCGTCTGCCACAGCAGCGGATTTGCCTGCCACGTGGAGCGGATTTTACCTTGGCGCGAACGCCGGTTATGGGTTCAGTGCAAGGGACAGCGCACACATCGTTCACGCGAATGGCAGCTTTGTTGCACCAAATGTATTCAACAAGCTGACGCTAGATGGTTTTATCGGCGGCGGCACTATCGGTTATAACTATCAGGCGGGTAGTGTCGTTCTGGGCGCTGAAGGAGACTTCGATTTAATGAGCGCCCATGATTCACAGCAGCAGAACGTGGCGTATTTCGATCGCTTGAGCACAAGCATAGACTGGCTGGCGACCGCTCGCGTCCGCGCAGGCTATACCTTCGGCCCTGCACTCGTTTATGCGACCGGTGGCGCGGCCTTCGCCAAATTCAAGAGCGCTGAACTCTATAGCAATCCGGGCTACGGAACCATTTCCAACAGCGAAACCAAGATCGGCTTCGCGATCGGCGGCGGTGTCGAGTACGCGCTGACCGCGAACTTGAGCGTGAAAACTGAGTATCTCTATGCCGACTTCGGCAAGCAGTCATTTGACGTTAGTGCCAATGCTTTCCCCGCCGGAACAACCGCGCAAATCGATCATGCTCTCCATATTGCGCGTGTTGGCCTGAACTACCGGTTCTGATTCGCTACCTGCTCCATTAATTCGAAGAAATTGATTGTCCTGGAGGCAGCAATGCTGTGCTTAGGACACTCGGCGCGCGCATGCGCGGCATGTGGAAATAGCGTCCGCCCCAAGCATCGCCGACCGGCACTCCACCCCAACTCGCCAAGCCGCTCGCGGGCGGTTTGCGGCCTCTCCATGGAACTTTTCACCCGGCAACGGATTTTCGTTAGTAAAATCTAATGCAAGGAGGCAGTTATGAAGAATCTCATTCTCGCCGCCATGATGGGCGTGGCTAGCTTGGCGCCAATGACGGTTCCGACACAGGCAGTAAGCCTGACCATAACCACCGACGACGGCATGGGCAGATACGATGACGATTACTACTGGCGCCGCCATCACATGCGCGACGAGTGGCGCTACAGAGACCGATACGAGATGCGCGACGATTGGCGCTACAGAGGCCGATATGAGATGCGAGGCGGATATCGCTACGGCCACAATCGCGACTGCATGGTCAGGGTGCACAAACGCTGGCATCACCACCACTGGGTCGTGAAGAGAGTCTGGAGCTGCGGCCTCCACAGAGGTTGGAGGGACTAGCTCGGGATGCTGTGGTCGACGCGTGACGCAGGCCTCGAGCCTCCCATGAAAACAGGTGGAAAATGCGCTTGATTCCATCGACGATGAGTTGGCGGCAGCGGCTCGGTGAACTGGCGGGCCAACTTTTCGTCAACATCGCCGCGGCGCTGATCGCAGGGATCGCGATCCTCTTGCTGGTGTTGTCGGCGCACTACCAGGTTCCGCAACTTCCACCGGAAGTGGCAATCACCGCCGGCGCCGGCCAATAGCTCTGGCGGGCAGGCGCGAAAAGATCCCCGAACGTGGAACCTCGCGCCGCAAGGCGCGTTGTGTGGCGTCCTACCCCAAGACCGAGGGTGGCAGCCCGCCATCCTCTGCCCAATCCGAGAGGTCTAAATGTACGACAGGATGTCCTTCGCCCCGGTCGCGCTCAGTGTCGGCGCCGGCCACAAACGCATGATAGCCTCGCTGTCCGACATGCACGTGTTCCTGACCGAATTCCCGCCGTCACGGCGTCGGCTGAGCTATGGCGCGGCGGTGAAGGCCTGCGAAGCCGCACGGGCCGGAGAAATTTCCGCCGAATCGGCGCGCGACGCGCTGGTCACCTTCGCGGTGACGGCCGGCATCCTGTGGCCGTCCGACCAGCCGATCGTCTCGGTGAAGCCAGTCGCGCGCGCCCATAGTGGCTTCGCCGCCTGATATTGGCAGGCCCCGCACGGCCCGATGGAGGGCCCGCCAGACCCACCTGAGATGATTTTCTCGGGCGGGTTTTTCTCGTTCAACCCAGCCTTCCGGCATGCATGCCGCTGCCCCGGCCAGATTCCACGAAACTTTTTCGGCGCTGCGTGAAACATCGCATAGAACATATCGCTGCGTGAAGCAGCTCACAGAACGGTCCCTTGCGTGAAACATCGCACAGAGCATTCGCCTTGCCGGTGCAGGTTTGCGAACGTGCGGCTAAGAGGCGGATGTTTTCGCGCAACCTATCAATGGAACGTGCTGGAGACGTCGTCCAACAACACGTTGCGCGGGCTTTCGAAGCTTACCTGGTCACGCCCGTTCGACTTTGCCTTGTAGAGATGCCTGTCGGCGACCTGGAACATGTGGTGATAGGTGGTGGGTCCGTTGAAGGCGACGCCGCCGATGCTGACCGAGAGCGGCCATGGCTGCCCGCCGGGTGCGAACCCGGCCTCGCGGATGCCCAGCCTGATCGATTCCGCGACCAGGAAGGAGCGCGTCGCATCGGCGCCAGGAAGAAAGACCGCAAATTCCTCGCCGCCTATGCGCCCGACGATGTCGGCGCCGTGAAGCTGGCCCTGGATCGTCCTGGCGATCAGCTTCAGCGCCTGATCGCCGCAATCGTGGCCGAGACGGTCGTTGATCGACTTGAAATGATCGGCGTCCACGATCAGCAGCGCGCCGGTATCGGCGACGGCATGGCCGCGCGCCTGCTCGAGATAGGCTTCCACCAGCATCGAGAAGGCGCCGCGGTTGAAGACGGCCGTCAGGCTGTCGGTCGCGGCGACGATGCTGAGCTCTTTCTGGGCGATCGCCAACTGGCGCATCTTCCACATCAGGAAGAACAGGAAGGAGCCGCCAAGGACGAGCGGCAGGAACAGGTCGGTGAGCTCTGCCCAGAGCAGCGCGTCCGGCGACAGCGAGGGAAAGTTGAAGGAATCGACAAAGAAGGCCGCGGCAATGAAGAAGGCCGTGCCGGCGATGGTGACCAGCGCTACCCTGCCCCAACTCGTGGGGGACAAATCGATGCGCATGTCATTGCTCCCACTGCGACTGGCCTATTGTGGAGCGCGAGCGCAAACGAAGTCCTAATATATTAGCTTCAATGCAAGCTTGGTTAACAAGCAATCAGGCGTAGGCGCGGCCTTCCTCGGAGCGCTGGAACAGCATCAGGTCGAGCGCACCGAGGGCCTGCCGAGCACGGTGAGGCACATATGCGCCTGGCCGCGATGGTGGGTCTGGTGGTTGAAAAGATGGCTGAGCGCCGGCGCCAGCCGCTGCGAGACGGTGCGCATGTCGGTCGTCATATAAGAAAAACGTCCAGTGAACGCCTTGTCGGTCATGCCGCTCACCCAGTCGACGATCCTCCTGTCCTCGGCCTCGCGCGCCAAGCGCAAGCCTGGGAA
>NZ_RZSL01001220.1:0-552 GCF_003997355.1 Mesorhizobium sp. M1E.F.Ca.ET.041.01.1.1
CAATCATCGTAGAGACGCCGAGCGCGGCGTTGACGGTCGTCACATTGTCGTTGTCGAAGGGCACGTAGCGGATACGATAGTCGCGCGCGGCAGCTGAGCTGGCCGAGCCAAGCAAAATCAGCAGGGAGAGAGCGGCCCTAAGATGGATTTTCATTGCGCGCTCCCTGCCGTCGGCGCGGACTCCTGATCGCGACGGTATTCCGTCACCTGAAAGCCAAGCGGATTGTCGAAGCGCCATTCGTTTCTGATCGGCGTCGTCGTGTAACGGAATTTGACCACGGCTACCCAATTATCGGTCGTGGAAGAGTTCTCGCGACGCGTCGTGGTCGAAAACCGCACCGACGCCGTCGTGCTGTTGAGCAGCGACACCGACTTGACGTCGACGGAAATGGTGACGTTGCGCCCGTAGATCTTGTGGAGCGACTGCGCGTTGGACGGCGTGTAAGCCCAAGTCAGATCCCTGGCCGCCGTTCCCGTCGAATAAAGCTGCGCCAGATCGTAGTTCTGCTTGATTTCGCGCGCGTCATAGGTTTCGCGGGCGCGAATATAGCG
>NZ_RZSL01001221.1:0-552 GCF_003997355.1 Mesorhizobium sp. M1E.F.Ca.ET.041.01.1.1
GGCTTCGTTTTCGTTGCGGGCCGCGATGGCGAGTTCCGAACCCTGATCCGTAGGATCGCATTGGCCCTATCGATCGCCCATTGCGCAAAATCGTTCGGGCTGTCGATGATCCTCGTTTCCATGGATGCGCGCTCCCGCGTTTACGATTTGTTGAGCGAATTCGGGCTAGGGTCCAGGCGCGCGATGGGTATTGCGTTCGCGCCACAACACTCCTCGATCCTTGCAGCATCAGGCGCGTTGGACAAGCCGTTCCGCCTCGCGTAGCTTCCGCTACTGGCCCGCGACTACAGGCCACTCGCCTTGGTGAGATTGACGCGGGAACGATCTCTTCGGCGCTGATAGCGCCGGGACATTTCGGCGCTGGCGTGGCAAGCTGTTTTTGCACATAGGCCTCGGCCGACGAGGCCAGGCCAGAGCGCAAGGAATGGCCGAGAATTTCGTCGCACGGTCGCCCTCGGAAAGATCCCCGCGCACGCCGGCGGCCAAGGCCGCGCGTTTGACCAGCCGCGCCACCTCCTGATCGTTGAGCCGCTCGGCTCCCACCGTTTTGCC
>NZ_RZSL01001222.1:0-549 GCF_003997355.1 Mesorhizobium sp. M1E.F.Ca.ET.041.01.1.1
GTGCCGACGTCGTCACCTGCCATGTCGACAGCCCGAAGGTGGTGGTCGAGACGGCCGCCGGCCGCGGCGCCTTCGTCTGTGGCTACCACGCCAACCAGAGCCCGCTGGCGCCGGAAAAATACCTGACCGGCGCGGAGTGGAACTGGGCCAAGGTCTACAAGATGTTCGTCGACGACCTCATCGCCGGCAAGCCGCTGCCCAACTTCACGCGCGGCGGCCTGGCCGACGGCTTCGTCAAGATGAGCCCGCTCGGTCCCGCCGTCGGCGAAGCGGCGCGCAAGCAGTTCGACGCCACGCTGGCCGAAATGATGAAAGGCGGCTTCTCCGTCATCAAGGGCCCATTGAAGAGCAACAAGGGCGCCGTCGTCGCTACCGAAGGCCAAGCCTTCGTCGAGACCGCCATCGAGCTCGAAAGCATGGACTATCTCGTCGACGGCGTCGTCGGCTCGACGGCCTAAGGGGCGCGGGCCTTGGGAAACGGAGACATGACGGACACCGTGAGCGGCCCGGACGTGCGGACCATCCTCGATGCGAGGGGATATCGGGCGG
>NZ_RZSL01001223.1:0-548 GCF_003997355.1 Mesorhizobium sp. M1E.F.Ca.ET.041.01.1.1
GGCGGGAACTCGACCTTTCAGTTGAATTGCGGAAGTCTTGCATGCCACGCTATGCCACCATCATCACCGGCGACGACGGCGCCGAGATCGTCAGCGCCATCGGCGAGTTCGAATCCTTCGGCGCGCCGCGCCGCGCCGCGCCGGCCGCGTCGAGCAAGTCGCGCCGGGCGTGCGCATCGGCATGGTCCGCGGCGGCCCGGTCGAGCCGGTCGCCGGCTTCGGCTTTCCGCGCCAGGGCCTGGACCATTCGGCGATCGCTGCCGTTACGGCGACGCTGAAGGCAGCGTCTGGTCCGTCTCCTGAGGTCGCTTCGATCGGCGAAGCAGCGTCGCCAAGGCCAGTTCGCTCAAAGCCGCGCAAGAAACCGGCGCGCAAGGTCGCCAAGGCGCGAACGGCCAAGGCACCAGTCTCCGATGCGACGGCCCATGGCTGACGGAGCGAGCAAGGCGCGACGCAGGACGACCGGTGCCCGAACCGCAAGGCCGAAGACCGCAAGAGCGACGCCGGCCGGCACGGCTGCCACCCGCCCGAAGCGCTCGAAAAAAACG
>NZ_RZSL01001224.1:0-548 GCF_003997355.1 Mesorhizobium sp. M1E.F.Ca.ET.041.01.1.1
AAATAATCGTTGATGTGCTTCATGCCGTCCAGATCGACGAAGGTCACCACCAACCCCGTTCCGGTCCTGGCGGCGCGCTTCACCACCTCTCTGGCGAGCACTGCGAAGCCACGGCGGTTGTGAAGGCCGGTAAGGTCGTCGACGAGCGACAAGTCCCTTATCTGCAGCACCATCCTATGGCGCTCCCGGGCATAGCGAATGGCGCGCACAATTTGCTGCCCGTCGATTTGCCCCTTGACGAGATAGTCCTGAGCGCCGTCGCGAACCGCTTGAATCGCCGATCCTTCGTCGTTGAGGCCGGTCAGCACGATGACCGGGACGTCGGGGGCTGTCGCCTGAAACCGCCGAAGCGTGTCCAAACCCGTGCTGTCGGGGAGAGACAAATCGAGCAATACGAGATCGAAGCTCTGGTCGGCGAACTGCTCGAGGCCATGGGCCAACCGATTCACTTCAGAGATCACGAAGCTCGTGCCACTGCCTTCCGCGAGCAGTTCCCGGATCAGCCGAGCATCACCGGGATTGTCTTCAACGAGGAGTATGTTCTGTCT
>NZ_RZSL01001225.1:0-545 GCF_003997355.1 Mesorhizobium sp. M1E.F.Ca.ET.041.01.1.1
GTCAGCGACATCAAGGCGTTCATCCAGAACGGCGAGGCGCGCGAGCGCGAGCTCGATAAGGCGCTGAACGACGCACTCGCAGTGCTGCCCAACGTGCCGCTCGACGACGTGCCAGTCGGAAAGGACGAGCACGACAATGTCGTCAAGCGCATCGTCGGCGAGGTGCCGGCGCGTCCGAACTGGGTGAAGGAGCATTTCGAGATCGGCGAAGCGCTCGGCATGATGGATTTCGAGCGGGCGGCGAAGCTGTCCGGCTCGCGCTTCACGGTGCTGAAGAGCCAGCTCGCGCGCATGGAGCGGGCTATCGGCCAGTTCATGCTCGACCTGCACACGACCGAGCACGGCTATGAGGAGATCATCCCGCCGCTGATGGTGCGCGACGAGGTGCTTTTCGGCACCAACCAACTGCCGAAATTCGAGGAGGACCTATTCTTCACGCCGCATGGCGACGGACGCCTGGGCCTGATCCCGACGGCGGAGGTGCCGCTCACCAATCTCGTGCGCGAGGAAATCACGCCGCATGAGAAATTGCCGCTGCGCTTTAC
>NZ_RZSL01001226.1:0-544 GCF_003997355.1 Mesorhizobium sp. M1E.F.Ca.ET.041.01.1.1
CAGCATCAGCATGACGGTGAGGCCGATGCGGCTATCGAGCAGGCCGCCGTCGCGGAAGATCAGGTAGATCGGGAACAGCACCGCGACGGCCGGCATCATCTTGGTGGAAAGCATCCACATCAGGATGTCCTTGGTCCGCTTGGTCGGCGAAAACGCCATCGACCATGCCGCCGGGACGGCGATCAGGAGCGCCAGGACGGTCGAGCCGACCGACAGGATCACCGAATTCAGGAAGAACTTGAAGTAGCCGCTCTGCGCCTGCACCTCGGCATAGCTTTCGGTGGTGCCCGACGGGATGAGCGCGAAGCCCTGGATCGCCTCCTGCTCCGACTTGAACGAGGTGATGATCGTGTAGAGGATCGGGAAGAAGATCAGCAGGGCGACAATCCAGGCCGCGGCCGTGGCGATCGTCTTGTGCTGGGTGGTGACTGCGCGTGCCATGTCAGGTCCTCCCGTATCGGCGATGTTGGCGGCAGGGTCGACCGCCACTCCGGTTTGCTGCGCAAACCACCTCTCCCCCGATCGACGGGGTAGAGGAAGGGCG
>NZ_RZSL01001227.1:0-543 GCF_003997355.1 Mesorhizobium sp. M1E.F.Ca.ET.041.01.1.1
ATACGGTCCAGCTCTACAAGGAGATCGAGGAGCTTTCCGGCCAGTCCTGCTCGCTGCACCTCACCGGCGGCGTGATGATGGCCGATACGCCGGAGCGCATGGACTTCCTGCGGCTCGCCCATGCCAAGGGTCGCTATCTCGGCATGGACACCGAGCTGATCACGCCTTCGGAAGCGAAGGCGATGTTCCCGCTGATGGACGAGAAGAACTTCGTCGGCGCCATGTGGGATCCGGTCGAGGGCCATCTCGATCCCTCGGGCACGACGATTGCCTACTCCAAGGCGGCGAAAAAACTCGGCGCCGAGATCGTGCTGCGCAACCGCGTCGTCGAGCTGACGCAGGAAGTCGACGGCACCTGGAACGTCGTCACCGAACAGGGCACGGTCCACGCCGAGCATGTCGTCAATTGCGGCGGCCTGTGGGCGCGCGAGATCGGCCGCATGGTCGGCGTCGAGCTTCCGGTGCTGGCGATGGAGCACATGTACCTGCTTACCGAGCCGATGCCGGAGGTCGAGGAATTCAACAAGTCGACCGGCCGCGAGA
>NZ_RZSL01001228.1:0-543 GCF_003997355.1 Mesorhizobium sp. M1E.F.Ca.ET.041.01.1.1
TGCCCGAACCGGTCTGGGCGATGCCGAATATGTCGCGGCCTTCGAGCTGCGGTGGGATTGCCTGCATCTGGATCGGCTTCGGATCGGTGAAGCCCGCGGCGTTCGCGGCCTTGAGCAGCGCGCCGGTGATTCCTAGGGTGGCGAAACCGTTCTGTTCCGCCTGGTTTTCGTTGGTCAAAATAATCTTCTTTCACGCGGCCCACTGGCCGCAAACATCGATAGCGGCAGGGCGCAACCTGCCGTCGAAAATTGTCAGGAAACGACAAGGCGGCGGACGGAAGCGTCCGCGCGGCTGCGCTGTCGTGCCCGCGAGCTTCATGCTCCGGGGCTCTTTCGCCACCTTGTCGACTGCCGGACAGAAGAGGCCGACTTGCCGGAAAGAGGGAAAACAGACGCAACCAGTCTCATGCGTGGAGAAAGCCGGACAAGCCGGCCCAAGCGCCTATGCCGCCGCATATGGCCGAGTCCGGCCTGAAATGCAAGGGGTGATGTTGCAATGCAACAAGAACAGGGTGCTTGCGCTCCCCCGCCCTCCCGATTACC
>NZ_RZSL01001229.1:0-527 GCF_003997355.1 Mesorhizobium sp. M1E.F.Ca.ET.041.01.1.1
AAGCGGACCTCAATGCCGAACGGCTGATCACCGCCAGGCTGCGCGAGCGTTATCCTTCGGCGATGATCGTCGGCGAGGAGGCCTGCTCCGACAATCCGGCCTTGCTCGCCGGTCTGGGCGATGCCGAGCTTGCCTTCGTCATCGATCCGGTCGACGGCACCTTCAATTTCGCCTCCGGCGTACCGCTGTTCGGCGTCATGCTGGGCGTCGTCGTCAATGGCGAGACGGTCGTCGGCATCATCCACGACCCCATCGGCAAGGACTGGCTATTCGGCGCCAAGGGCGCGGGCAGCCATATCCGCCATGCGCATGGCGCGCTGGAAAAGGTGCGGGTTGCGGCGCCCGTGCCGATCTCGCAGATGACGGGCGCGGTCTCGTGGCAGTATCTGAAGGAACCGGAGCGTTCGCGGCTCGCCCGCAACCAGACCAAGGCGCTGTCGCAGTTCGGCTATCGCTGCGCGGCGCATGAATACCGGCTGCTGGCGAGCGGCCATGCGCATTTCGTCGTCTACAACAAGCTGATGCCC